>LVAK01000180.1 GCA_001604035.1 Clostridiales bacterium Firm_05 | reverse complement strand
GAGAAATCAGCATAAAAGTAGTAATTTCCTATATGCAGAAAATCCGGGCTTGCCCAGGAATATATGGCGTACACTGTCCCGGCCAGGATAAAATTTGACACGAAAAAAGCTGCCGTGTCCTTGAAAAGCCTTATCTTTCCGTGTACACCGAAAGCGAGCATGACTATTGTTATGGCGGCCAGTGACTTTATAATGGTAACTACAGCGAAGTTTAGCTCCGGCGCTATAGAAAGCAGGGAGAAGAGACTGCCGTACACAGAAGCTGCTATACATCGTCTTATCTTCAATGGTGCGCCGGTCAGCGCAGCTGTTATTTTTAGCAGGAAGTAATTGACATAGATATTGAGTACAAGAAGGACATCTACATAGACTGTTTCCATAATACACCTCGTCAAGCTTTGTCTGATAATATTATAATGCGTTTGTCCTGCGGAATATGTCGTTTCCTGCAGGCAGAAATGCAAAAAAATCCTCCCGGCCGGAAATTGCTCCGGTCAGGAGGATAGCTTTTATGTATGTCTCAGAAAAACAGCGGCAATACAGCGCCGAGAGCCATGATAAGTGCAAGCACGAGCATACCGATACGGATTATCAATTTACGTTCATCCTTAGGTTTGCTGCTTGAAGCCACAGTCTGTTGAACTTCCTGAGCCTCGCTCTTTACATTTCTTGTGTGGCTGCTGTGCTTTCTTTTCTTATTGGTCGCCATAGTTCATTCACCCCTCTCAGTGCCTTTTTTTAGTGCGTTTTTTGCGGTCTGGTATATAATCTGAAAAGACATCGGATCTTTTCCGGTTTCCATATGCAGAGCGTTTGCGGTCAAATTTCGGTTTGTCATCACGGCGGTAGCTCTTCTTTTTATCGGAGACAGAAACTCCGCTCCACTGCTTGACCTGCACCTGATGGCCGTTTATCCGGATGGAATCGGTACTATCAATGATGTAGTCCAGCTCTGATTCGGGAACTTCAACGGTTGTATGCTCATCGAAGATATCGATCTTTCCGAAATCCTTTCCGGACATACCGGTAGCGTCCACAAGTGCGCCAAGGATGAAGTTAGGAGCGATACGCTTGCTGCGGCCGATATTAATATCCACCTTTACGGTCTTTGCACCGTTTCTCCTGCCGTTCCTGAGCGGCCTTGCTGCCTCAAATTCCGGAAGATCCTTTATCTCCTTCTGGAGGATCTCGTTTATTATACGTGCAGCAGCTTCACGGTAATCTATTCCGGAAGCAGAGAGTCTGTCGAGGATATCATATGCATGGTGGCTTGCCTCTGAGGAGGAGATACGCTCAGCAATAGCGTCCTTCTTCATAGAAATGATATCCGATTTATCCGGAAGTGGAAGGAGCTTTATTTCAGCATGAGTAAATCTTTCTATCGCATGGAGCTCTGAAAGCTGTCTGCGTCCGGTAATAAGGGTATAAGCTGCACCGGTCTTGCCTGCACGTCCTGTACGGCCGATACGGTGTATGTAGTATTCATTATCCTGGGGCAGATCGTAGTTGAAAACAGCGTCCACTCCGTTAACATCGATACCTCTTGCAGCAACATCGGTAGCAACAAGTATGCCCACAGCCTGCTTTTTGAAGCTGTTCATGACCTGCGTGCGCTGTATCTGCTTCATATCGCCGTGAAGTCCTGCTGCACGGAATCCTGCCTTCATAAGATCGTCAGTGAGCTGATCCACCATAGCCTTGGTGTTGCAGAATATCATTGCCGATGAGGGAGAATATGCTGCCAGCAGAAGCTTGAGAGCGTCAGTCTTTCTGCCCATTGCAACTTCAAAATAGAACTGGCTTATAAGCTCCACAGTTCTCTGAGCGGACTTTATCTTTATCTGCACGGGATCGTTCTGATATTTATTGGTGAGAGCCATTATTTCAGGCGGCATTGTTGCTGAGAAGAGTACAGTCTGTTTCTCCTGAGGGATATCTGCGAGGATGGATTCAATATCCTCACGGAATCCCATGTTGAGCATTTCATCCGCCTCATCGAGAATGACAGTGCGGATACCTTCCACCTTCAGGGTACGTCTGCGGATATGATCCATAACACGACCGGGAGTACCGATCACAATATTGGCTCCACGTTTAAGCTCGGATATCTGTTTGTCCATGCTTGCGCCGCCGAAAACAGCGCAGGTGCGGACGCCTTCTTTGTACTTGGCAAATTTGCGTATCTCTCCGGCAGCCTGCATTGCCAGTTCACGGGTGGGGCAGAGTATCAGCACAGCAGCAGTTTTCTTTTCTGCCGGTGTAATACTTTCCACAGCCGGTATGCCGAATGCGGCAGTTTTACCTGTTCCGGTGTTTGAGCGTCCAACAACGTCACGTCCCTCAAGGAGCAGGGGGATGCTCTTCTCCTGTATCTCTGTCATTTCCTCAAATCCAAGCTCATCCACAGCTCTGAGGACTTCCTGTGAAAGATTCAGTTCATTAAAATGCATTATTTATCCTTTCTGAATTACCATATCATCTTTTTAACCATATAATTATATCACATACATAAGAAAAAAGCAATAACTCAGTTAAATTTCTTCAAAATACAGACAAATATTACATTTGATAGAACTTGTTATAAGATATGCGGAATTTACACCCAATCTGTATTTTGTGAGTTGAAAACAGATATTCCAAAAATATATAATAATAATAGAAAATCAGGTGGATATTATGTTGATTTCAACAAAGGAGGAACTTAAATGAATCTTTTAAAAAGGACAGCGGCCGGAGTCACAGCGGCCGCACTGACATTGGCATTTACGGGCTACAGCAGGAAGGATGACGGTAAAAAGATCGTCGCTCTGGAAGCTGCTGCTGCATCGACTATAAACAATCCTGTGATATGGTCAGATGTACCTGATGACGATGTGATACGTGTAGGCGATACGTATTACATGGTAAGCACAACAATGTTTTTCAGTCCCGGTGCGCCGATAATGAAGTCCAAGGATCTTGCTTCGTGGGAGATATGCAACTACGTATATGACACACTTGCAGACGGCGATGTTCAGAACCTGAAAAACGGAAAGCACGACTACGCTCACGGACAGTGGGCAGCAAGCTTAAGGTACAATAAAGGAGTTTATTACGTATTCTTTGGCAGCTACGGAACAAACAAATCATACATCTACAAGACCACTGATATTGAAAACGGTGAGTGGACAAAGGTCGAGCTGAACGGTATGTACCATGACGCTTCACTGCTCTTTGATGATGACGGAAGGAATTACCTTGTCTACGGCGGCGGGGAGATAAAGATAAAGGAGCTCAATTCTGATATGACCGGCTTTAAGCAGGGCGGAGTTGACAAGACTCTCTTCAAGACAAATATACAGGGATATGTTGCCGGTGAGGGCTCACATATCCAGAAGATAGGCGATTATTACTATATTTTCATAATCGCATGGCCCAGCGGACATGGACGTCTTGAGCTGTGCTACCGTTCAAAGGAGCTTCTCGGAAATTATGAGAGCAAGACGGTTCTTGAATCCGGACTTGGCACATACGGAAGCGGTGTAGCTCAGGGCGGTATCGTTGATACTCCTGACGGAAAATGGTACGGACTTATGTTCCAGGATCACGGTGCAGTCGGCCGTATCCCATCGCTTGTTCCTGTTACATGGGAGAACGACTGGCCTATGATGGGAGTCAACGGAAAGGCTCCGGTCACGCTTACTGTTGACGGTACATATACAGGTACAGACCTGGCCGGTGATGATGATTTCTCCTATACTTCAAATGATCTCGCACTTGAATGGCAGTGGAACCATAATCCTGACAACAAGTCGTGGTCATTGACTGAGCGTGACGGCTGGCTGAGACTGCACAACAATAATATGGCAAGCCACATCCTCAATGCAAGGAATACGCTTACAATGCGTACAGAGGGACCTGCCTGCAGCAGCTATATCAAGCTTGACACAAAGGGAATGAAGCCCGGAGATCATGCCGGACTTTCCGCATTCCAGCTTAAATTCGGAAACATAGGCGTATATGTTACCGACAGCGGTGCAAAGAAGATATATATGTCTCAGAACGGAGGGGACGCCATAGATACGACCACCGACAAAAAGATGGCTGAAACAGATCTGACAGGGGATGAGGTTTACCTTAAGGTGGACTTCAAATTCAGCAATGTCAACTCCGACAAGAGTGCGTCAAATGATATAGATAAGGCAAATTTTTATTACTCATATGACGGAAGCAACTGGACAAAGCTTGGCGAAGAGTTGAAAATGAGTTATGACCTCAAGCTTTTCACCGGCTACAGAAGCGGTATCTACAGCTATCCTACAAAGTCCACAGGCGGCTATGCTGATATAGACTTCTTTGAGTACGACCGCACACCGTGGAACGGTTCTGACGGCAGCAAGGCTGTTCACGGAAAGGGCGGTCATGTGATCGAGCCTGACGAAAACGGATACTATTTCCACAGCACATTTGAGGGTTCATCCGATTCATGGGAAGGCAGAGGTGCAGCATCTGTTACAACAAGCGGAAGAACTGCATACGCCGGAAAGGAATCCCTTCTTGTACAGGATCGTACAGACGCATGGAATGGCGTAAACCGCAAGCTTAATTCTGCATTCAAGGCAGGGGAGGAGTACAGCTTCAGCACAGATGTAATTTACCTTGACGGGCCAGATTCACAGCTTTTCTACCTGACGATGCAGTACGAGGATACAGAAGGAACTGTTCACTACGACAAGGTCGCAAAGGGTACGGCAGTCAAAGGTGAATGGATCCAGCTTTCAAACACTAACTTCTTGATCCCCGAGGGAGCCTCAAATCTTAATCTTTATGTAGAGACAGCCGAGGGAGACAGTAATTTCTACATTGATGAAGCGATCGGTGCAGTTGCCGGAACAAAGATCGAGGGAGCAGGTGAAGCACCTGTTATAACTCTGGGAGATGTTGACTGCGACGGAAGGATAGATGCATTTGATATAGCTCTTGCAAGAATGGGACTCATAGACGGATTCGACAGCAAGTACAGCGAACTTGCAGCAGACGTAGACAAGAGCGGCAAATTCGAGCTCAATGATGTTGTACTCATCCAGCAGTTCGTTCTTGGCAA
>LVAK01000179.1 GCA_001604035.1 Clostridiales bacterium Firm_05 | reverse complement strand
GCAGATGAGCTGCGTGACAAGATAGCTGCACTGGGATATGAAGTCAAGGAAACTCGTCAGGGCACAGAAATTAATAAAATATAAGAACGCCGATCTTTATCGGTCAAGCCGAGGCATATAAATGGAGGGCGGTCGTCCGGAAACGCTTTGCTGTCCGGACTGCTCTTCAGGAGAGGCTCTGCCTCTCCTCGCACACCTCTCCGCCAGAGGATTAAAAACCCTCTGGACTCCCATTTCTTTGTCCGCCTTCGGCGTTCTTTTTTCTTTATCAATCCAGTTTTTCAGAAACGGAGAATCACCAATGGCAAGAATCTACCCGCTTTTCAGCTCCAGCAAGGGCAATTCAACATTTATCGGAACTGAACAGGGCGGCATCCTGATAGACTGCGGTGTCAGCTTCAAAAGGCTCTCCGCAGCCCTCGAAGTCAACAACATACCGCTTTCCGCAATACAGGCAGTTTTCATCACCCATGAGCACTCCGATCATATCGCCGGTCTTGCAATGCTCACAAAGAAAACAGGTATGCCGGTCTACGGACAGAAGCGCACCCTGCAAAGGCTATGCGACTCCGGAAAGATAGCGTCCTCGTCTCCTGTCATAGATATGACAGGAAAGGCTATAGCCTGCGGCGGCTCAGAGGTCACCTGCTTCAATACCCCACATGATACGATACAGAGCTGCGGATACCGGATACATACCTCAGATGATAAGTATTGTGCCGTATGCACCGATCTCGGCCATGTAACTCCCAAGGTGGACGAAGCTCTCACTGGCTGCCGGCTGGTGCTTCTTGAAGCAAATTATGATGAGAATATGCTCCGTACAGGTCCCTATCCGCTGTATCTGAAAGAGCGCATACTCTCCATGAACGGACATCTCTCCAATGATGACAGCGCCGCTCAGATAGGAAAGCTGATAGAGCGTGGGACTACCCATTTCATACTCGGCCACCTCAGTCAGGACAACAACCACCCCTGGCTTGCAGACTACACTGTGGAAAACAGTCTTTCACGCTTCACACGCAGCAAGGACTACCTCCTCGGAGTAGCACCTGTAGAAACTAATGGAGGAGCAGTGATCTTCTGATGAACATAAATCTTATAGTCATAGGCAAACTAAAGGAAGAATACCTCCGCAGCGCCTGTGCCGAATACATAAAAAGGCTGGCGAGATACTGCACATTTGAGCTCCATGAGCTTGATGAGTGCCGGCTCAGCGACGCTCCGTCAGAAAAGGAGATAGCTTCTGCTCTCAAAAAAGAGGCTGAGCAGATAAAAAAATACGCAAAGGGCATGATAGTGCCTATGTGTATCGAGGGAAAGCAGCTTACCAGCCCTGAGCTTGCAGATAAGATAAGCTCTGCCGGAGTTGAGGGCACAAGCACTGTCACATTCATAATCGGCAGCTCCTTCGGTCTTGATCCCGAGATAAAGGCTATGGGCAGCCTTAAGCTCTCAATGTCAAAGATGACATTCCCCCACCAGCTTGCAAGAGTAATGCTGCTGGAGCAGATATACCGGGCTTTCCAGATATCCTCCGGCGGAAAATATCATAAGTGATTGGCGCACAATGTGCGCCGTTTTTATTGTCAACACATAATCGGCTTTTCTGACGATCACCCTATTCATTCTCCATTTTCCATTCTCAATTATAAATTCTAAATACAAATGCCAGTTTTTCGCCGGAATGTCGTGATTTTTCGGCATTATCACAATTGACACTATAATATACCTGTGATATAATTAAAAGATACAATGGAAAATTATGCGTACATGAAGGAGATATGAATGAATACGATAAAAGAGTTGTATGCATACAGACAAATGATATTCAGTCTTGTAAAAAAAGACCTCCGTGGAAGATACAAAGGCTCGGTGCTCGGTTTCTTATGGACATTTATCAATCCGCTGCTCCAGCTTGTTGTATACACTGTGGTCTTCTCGTACATCTTAAAAGCCAATATTGACCGCTATTACCTCTATCTTTTCGTTGCACTGATACCGTGGATATTCTTCTCATCCTCGATAACAGTGGGCGCTTCGTCAGTAGTGGCGCAGAAGGATCTGATAAAGAAGATATACTTCCCGAGAATGGTCATACCCATATCCTATGTCACGAGCTGCTTTGTGAATATGCTGCTCTGCTTCATAGTAATATTTGCGGTAATAATAGTCACCGGCGTGGGAGTCAACTTCGCTGCCCTGCTGACTCTGCCCATAATCATGGGAGTTGAATACGTCATGGCATTGGGCATGGCGCTCCTAACCTCGGCAGTGACTGTATACTTCCGTGACCTCGAACACATCCTCGGCATAGTTTCAATGATGTGGATGTACATGACACCTATCATGTACGACAAGTCAATAGTGCCGGACGACCTGCTGCCGGCATTCAATCTGAATCCAATGACACACGTTATCGAATGTTACAGAACAGTGCTCTACAACAAGGCTATGCCTGATCTTTCAACGCTTCTCTTTGCGGCAGGCCTTGGCGTCGCACTGCTTATCATAGGATGCCTTGTATTCAACAAGCTCCAGCGTCACTTTGCGGAGGAACTCTGATGGCACAGAATGAAATTGCAATTGATGTAAACAATATAACCAAGAGCTTCAAGGTATTCCTGGACAAGGGCTCACAGCTCAAGGAGCGCCTGCTGTTCCGCAAAAGGAGCCGCTATGAGGAGCGAAAGGTGCTCCGTGGCATAAGCTTTCAGGTAAAAAAAGGCGAAGCAATAGGCCTTATCGGCCATAACGGCTGCGGAAAGAGTACGACACTCAAGCTGCTGACAAAGATAATGTATCCTGACACAGGTACAATAACCATGAACGGCCGTGTATCCAGTCTTATAGAGCTGGGCGCAGGCTTCCACCCGGATATGAGCGGCAGAGAGAACATCTACACCAACGCTTCGATATTCGGCCTTACCAAGAAAGAGATAGACGCAAGGCTCAATGATATAGTAGCTTTCTCTGAGCTTGAGGAATTCATCGACAATCCTGTCCGCACCTACTCCTCAGGAATGTATATGAGGCTTGCCTTCTCTGTAGCAATAAACGTTGACGCAGACATACTTCTCATCGATGAGATACTCGCTGTCGGCGACGCAAATTTTCAGGCGAAATGCTTCAACAAGCTTAAAGAGATAAAGTCCCACGGCACTACTATAGTCATAGTTTCCCACTCCCTTGGACAGATCGAGCAGATATGCGACCGCTCCATATGGATACATGAGGGACTTATCCGTGCAGAAGGCCCTCCAAAGGAGATAGACCTTGAGTACCTTGATTTCATGGGACAGAAGCTCCAGGAATCCACCCGTAAGGAACTGGAGGAGAAACAGCAGGAGGAGGCTTCCGAACCTGC
>LVAK01000178.1 GCA_001604035.1 Clostridiales bacterium Firm_05 | reverse complement strand
CATAGCGCCGGCCTTGAAGAACATATCAAGGCAGAAGGAGCCTGATGAACGGAAAGCAGTACCGCCGTTCTCGGTGTATGTATAGTTTGATTCGTTCTTTAAAAAGTTAAGCATAGTTATACCTCTCTTTCAAGTCAGCCGCCTGACGGGCGGAGCGCATACACAATGACGCTCGCAAGCTCGCTTGCTATGCCAAAACATTATCATCTGTTTTCGCATACGGCACAGTATGTTTATTGTGACTTTCAAGTCAGCATTTACGTTACATTTCTGTACGGCAGGATTCGAACCTGCAAATAACCGATCCGCTTTTGCTGTTGCTGACTTATTTTTTCACGGCTCATTTTTTCACAGTGCTTGCCCCGTCGGGCAGCCTCCTGCGCCCCTGAGATCATGCTGTCAGAGCCGTAGGTTACAGATACAAGACGCATATGCTTCATGTCCATATGAATTCCTTAAAGCTGCTGTATGCGTCTTAACAAGGCACTTCGTTATCGTGACAGGATAATGATGATTGCTGTATGTGCCTTAAAGCTCGTCGCCTTGGGAGTTGAACCCGTTCCTTAAAGAACTGCCTCAATTGCTGTAAGCGACGAAATATCAGCCTTTGATAACACCGACCGTGAACAGTCTCTTTACAGGCTCAGTCAGGTCAGTCTGATTGGCCATAACATCGTCTATATCCTTGTAGGCAAATCTTGATTCCTCAGCTACATCAGATTTATTGTTCTTCGCAAGAACTACGTTCTGCTCCTTAAGGTCTACCATTACGGATTCAACTGAAAACTTATCCAGTGCCGCAGTACGGGAATATGCTCTGCCTGCACCGTGGGAGGAGGACATAAAGCTGTCGGGACAGCCTTTTCCACGGACAATATAGCTGTATGAGCCCATTGCTCCCGGGATTATTCCCATATCTCCTTCACGGGCACGGATAGCACCCTTTCTGTGTACCAATACGTTTTCTCCGAAGTGGTTTTCAAGTGCTGCGTAGTTGTGGTGGCAGTTTATCTCGCCGGAGAACTCCGGAACAATACCTGTATGCTTTGTAACGTGCTTGGCAAATATCTCCTTGACCTTATGAAGCATTATTGCCCGGTTTTCGTATGCGAAATCCATACAGAGCTGCATCCATGCAAGATATCTCTTTCCCTCATCGGTATCAACAGGCAGGAATGGCAGATTCCACTCTGCCGGCACCTGTGAGAACCATTTGTCATTCAGCTCGTGTGCTATCTTATTGAAGTACTGGCCGACAATATTTCCGAAGTGACGGCTGCCGGAATGGAGCATTATGCCGCACATTCCCTCATCGTCCTGCTGGAGCTCGATGAAGTGGTTGCCGCCGCCGAGAGTACCGGCCTGGAAGTATCCCTCCTCTATCTGAGGGATGAGCTCCTTGTCGGCCTCGTATCTGCTCATTTCGGCCTTGGCACGGTCAAGTACTTCCGAGGGCTGGATCGTTTTGTAATGCGAGAATCCTGTAGGGATATTTCTCAGGATATCACCGCAGATGGTCTTTACGAGATCACCGCTTCCGGTCATTGTCTCACGGAGGAGGGATACCGGGATATCGGTCTGGACGTATGCCATGCCGCAGCCTATATCAACTCCCACTGCATTGGGTATGACCACATCCCTGCAGGCAATTACGCCGCCGATGGGCATTCCCTTTCCTGCATGAGTGTCGGGCATAAGTGCTATCCACTTATGTGCAAACGGGAGCTTTGCAAGGTGCTCCGCCTGTTCGATACATTTCTCACCGACAGCCTCAATATCTGTCTGCCATATCTTTATGGGGAGCATATTTTCATTCTTTTTGTAATGTACGAACATTTTCTTCACTTCTTTCCTTTAGCTTGATTTTAGTATATCACATGGAACGGAAATAATCATATAATTTTTTCTGCACACACTCAAAACTGTCTTGAAAACAGAAGCTTTTTCTGATAATATATAAATGAAGGAAGGAGTTGGAAATAATGGCAGGGTTTTCTGAGCTTATCAAGAATTTCGACAAGACAAGAGATTATGTCCGTGACTTTTTTATTTACGGCTGCAAGGTCAGAAGCGATTTTGACAGGAAAAGTATACGCACTTACGGCGATGAAAAGCGGCGTGTTGAAAGCTGGATGGGAGATTATATGCGCTATGACGATTCCGTTCACGGCAGAAGCGTCTCCATATCCGTGGACAGCGGACACATCCCTGAAAATCCTCTGTACAATGCCTATTATTCCAGAAGTTTCACGGACAATGATATCCGCCTGCATTTCCTCATCATGGATATACTGCATGACGGTGAGAGCCGGACACTTAAGGAGATCATTGATAGCCTTAACATAGATCACTCTCAGCTTTTCGATGATCAGACTGTCCGCAACAAGCTTAGGGAGTATGCTGAAGAAGGCCTGATAATTGCCGAGAAGTCCGGAAAGACTCTTTATTATTCCCTTTCATCCGACAGAGCCGACGATTACATACGCAGTTTCAAAGGGCTGGATGATGCACTGAGATTCTTCTCAGAAACACAGCATTTCGGTATCGTCGGAAACAGCATACTGAAAATGCTGGGACTGAAAAATGACCTTTTCTTCATAAAGCATAACTACATAATGCATACTCTTGAGGATATACTCATACCAGAAGTGCTGACTGCTATGGATGATAAGCGCTATGTTTCATTCATGACTTTTTCAGCAAGGAAACAGAAGGACGGATATGCTCTCGGCACTGAAAATCAGGTCGTGCCAATGAAAATATTGGTTTCTGTTCAGACCGGAAGGCGCTATCTTGCGGCGTATATCCCGGCACTGAAGAGATTTTCGGCCTTCCGCTTCGATTACATGAGGACATTGAAAAAAGGGGATATCTGCGATGATTATGATAACCTGAAAAATAAATTTGACAGGAATATGTCCCGCTGCTTCGGCGTTTCATTCGGTATGCGCCATGAGACAGGTACAGTTACACCCATGAAGATCACATTCTTCATCGATGAGGATAAGGAGCATTATGTGCTTGAACGCCTTGAACGTGAGAAGCGCTGCTGTACGCTTGAAAAGACCGGCGATCATCTTTATACCCTGACCGCAGATGTGTTCGATCCGAATGAGCTGATGCACTGGGCAAAAACATTTATCGGACGGATAGTCCGTATCGAAGGCGGCACAGATACCGTCAGACAACGCTTTTACAATGATATATCAAGAATGAACAGAATGTACGGCGGTGATGAAGATGAACATATTCAGTGAGATATACGGTACATATTTCCGCATTGC
>LVAK01000177.1 GCA_001604035.1 Clostridiales bacterium Firm_05 | reverse complement strand
CTCCTCTTCATCTCAGCGTCTGCGGCATTACAGCCGTTTTCGTAGTCTCTTTCGCTGCGCTGCTTCGCATTTTGTATATATTCTTCATAAGCCGCCTTTGCCCTGGCTTCACCCTCGCTTATTATCTGGGCAGCCTTTGACTGTGCAGCTTTTATGATACTGTCCTCAGTTTCTTTCTGCTGAGCCGATATCATTTCCAGAATCTCGTCAATTCCTGACATCTCATACCTCCATCAGATAGAAACGTTTACGATCATAAGAAGTGATACGAGAAGTGCAAGGATAGCGTATGTCTCAACCATTGCAGCCATGATGATAGCCTTGCCGTTGTGGTCAGGCTTCTTTGCTGTGATGCTTACGCCGGCTGCCGCTGTCCTGCCCTGTATGATTCCTGAGATAAGGCCAACTATCGCTATCGGAAGCGAAGCTGCAAGGAAGCCAAGTCCCTGTGCTGTTGTAAGATCAGCAGCATTTCCGCCTAATATTCCGATACGATTGAGTATAAGAAGTGACGAAAGAAAGCCGTAAAGTCCCTGTGTACCGGGGAGAAGCTCAAGGATGAGCACCTTGCTGAATTTTGAAGGATCTACTGATACTACGCCGGAGGCTGCCTCACCCACAAGGCCTACGCCCTTTGCTGATCCGATACCTGCTAAAAGTGATGCCAGTGCTGCACCGATAAGTGCTAAAACGATTCCGTTACTCATTTGAATTTTCCTCCTTGAATTTTATATACTTTGTATTTACTGTAAGCGGCTCAAATTCTCTTCCGCCGCCTGTATAGAATTTACTGAACAGCTCTACGAACTGCAGTCTGTCTGTATGAACATAAGCGCCAAGCAGATTTATCGCAAGGTTTGCTGTATGGCCTATGATGCATACGATTATGAAGAGCACAAGCTTGATGATCTTGTTCTCAGGCATTGTGCCGATAAGATTTATTACACTTGCAATACTTCCTGTTGCAAGTCCAAGTGCCAGCAGTCGGGAATACGAAAGGATATCTCCCAGATAACCCGTTGCTGTATTGTAAAGCGCATACAAACCGCCGAAGAATTTGCCGAATACTGACTTTGAACTCCTTCCGGCTGTGAGAACAAGTAACGCTACGCCTGCAAGCATTACATAAAGTCCTATCTTCTTCAGCGATGGATCCACATCGACGAACATTGCCGCACCGATCGGTGAAACGCCTATAACTATAAGATAAACCGGCAGTGTGTCAAATATTGCTCCCAGCTTATCTCCCTTGTCCCATGACATCTTGAATGAGACCGCCACACCTAAGAAGAGGTGCAGGATTCCAAGTCCGTATGAGAAGAGAAGCAGCTTTACCGGATCAGACATAGGCTCGAACCACAACGCAATGCTGCCGATCTCCTTGCCAAGGAATTCTCTTGCTGTGACCTGTACGATATCGCCGAACCAGCTTCCGAAGAGGGCTCCCCATATAACTGTGGATATACCACAATTCCTGAACATGGTCAGCGTTTTCCTCATTGTTGTCTCAAGCTTGAATTTCTTCAGCGCTATCATAGTACCTATGACCATGATCAGGCCATAGCCTGCATCTGACAGCATCATTCCGAAAAACAGATAATAGAAGAATGCCATTACCGGCGTTGGATCAACGTCCTGTTTTCCAGGCATTGCATACATCTGCGTTATTCCCTCAACAGGTGAAGAAAAGCGTCCGTTTTCAAGAAGAACAGGCACATCCTCATCCTCTCCGGGATCACTGAACTCTATGGAGGCAGTGAACTTGCTCTCGATCTCTTTTTTCAGCTTCTCTGCATACTTCTCCGGGATATAGCCGTTGAGGATGAATGTATTCTCTGTGAATCCAAGTGCATCAAGAGCTTCATACTTATCCTTTCTCATGGTCAGGTAATCCGATGCAAACTGCAATTCACTTCGTTCTGCCGCCAGTTTTTCTATTTCACTCTTTGCACTCTCAATGCTTTCATTCAGCTTCCGTATCTCATCTCTGCCCGCATCGATAAGCTCAGATGCAGTATGATTATCAGGCTCGGATAATGGGACAAAGGCATTTTTCCGGAGAACATCCTCCGCTTCATCAGCCGCCTCCCTGGTACATATCACAAACAGGTCAGTCTGCTCCTTTGAGGAGAATATCGCCTCAGCGCTGCACCCGTCAGGCAGCATTTCCTCTATCGCCTCTGCACTGACAGCATAGGGAACAGTTCCGATAAATGCTCTGGTAGTTGCCGTGCCTCTGAAATTCATCGGCACATCCAGCGCCGTCCACTGTTTAAGTGTATCAATCCTTATCTCAAGCTGAGGGATCCTGCTTTCAGCTTCGTTGATGATCTTGTTCTGCCGGAGTATCTCTCCTGCTGAGGCCATGATCTTTTCAAGCCGCATTGCTTCCTTGCCGAATTTATCAGTCCCGACCTCAGTCCGGCCTCCGAACATATCTGCTATACTGCCCTTTTCAGGCGAATACAGATCAAGTACATCCAAGGCCTGAACTATAGTGCTGCGGAATTTTTCAAATTCTCCAACAACGGCAGTAACATTTGTGTTCTCAAGCTTCTCATCATCGTTCCTGCATAATTCAACAACGCCACGCCGCTGGAGCAGTTCGATTATCTTCTTGCTGTCTGTAAGCAAAGCGATCAGTTCGATTTTTTTCATTCTGAGCTTCGCCATTTTTTACATCACTCTCCTTCCGGACAAAAGCTGTCAGAAATACTCACTTATTATAGCTTCCACGGCTCTGGACATATTCTTATCTGCCGTGCTTCTTATCTCAGTGATCCTTTCTTCGCATTGCTGACCGGCTTTTGCACGGTATTCATCAAGTTTTTTTTCAAGCTCAGCCTTTATCCTGCCTGACTCCTTTGACGCCTCGGTAAGGCTTTTCTGTACAGTCAGCGCTGCCTTGCCCTGGGCATCGTTAATTACATCGTCACGCCGCTGTCTGGCTTCGGATGTCTTCCTGTCGGCCAGAGCTTCGGCTTCAAGGATCTTCTTTACAGTTTCAGACGCCATTCTATCCCTCCTGAATTATTGACCATCGGTCATTTATGTATATGATTATAGCACATCATTTTACCATTGTCAAGTACCTGATATAAATAATGACCTATATTCATTTGCCTGATAACACAAAGGGAGCTGACCCTACAGACAGCTCCCTTTAATTACATTATTCAAAGCACTTTATTATTATAACTCAAATATTCACAGATGTCAAGACGATATATGTCGTTAGATTATACATATTTGGAATACATTTATACACCAAATATCTCATAGGTCCCTCTCTCAAGTGATATGGACTGGTAATCTCCCTTTTCGAGTGTCTTGTCCTTATCATTGATATATGACCTGAGTATCGCACGGCTCATATTTGTGATATCTGGTCGTTCAACAGCCTCCTCAGGTGTCAGCAGAAGAACTTCACTATTCTCATAGCCGTCTGAAACAGGTGCTCCGGAGATATGCTTCATGCGGAAAACTATACACCACTGATCTGTTCTGAACTGTATCGCAAATACAGAATCAGCTTCAGCCTGAACGCTTGTCTCCTCGAAGAATTCCCTCTTCACTGCCTCTGACGGGAACTCTCCCTCCTTGACATATCCGCCGGGAATGAGGATCCTGTCCTTGGCTGCACCATATGTATGGCGTACAAAAAGTATCCTGCCATCTATCTCCAGTATGCCGCAAACGGCATAAAAACGATTACTCATCTTCTTTTGCTGTTACAGCTATTCCAAGCACGTCAAGGCTGTCAGCATCAACTGTGGACGGACACTCGGACATGATCTCACTTGCGTTCTGTACCTTCGGGAATGCTGTTACGTCACGGAGACTGTCAGCCTTACACATTATCATTGCAAGTCTGTCAAGGCCGATACCCATTCCGCCGTGAGGTGGTGCGGCATAACGGTATGCATCAACAAGGAATCCGAACTTAGCCTGTATCTCCTCATCTGTCATGCCAAGAGCCTCAAACATCTTCTGCTGGAGCTCAAAGTCTGTGATACGCATTGAGCCGCTGGAAAGCTCTGTTCCGTTGAGTACAAGATCCCATGCCTTAGCACGTACATTTGCCGGATCAGTGTCAAGATAGCCCAGACACTCCTCCATAGGCATTGTGAAGGGGTGATGTGCTGCCACCCATATGTCATTCTCATCATCGTGCTCAAAGAACGGCATCTCTGTTATCCAGAGGAAGTTGTACTTGTCCTCCGGGATGACATCCATCCTCTTTCCGCAGATAAGTCTGATAGCACCCAGTGTAGAGAGAACTGTCTTTGTCTTGTCTGCACAGATCAGTACGAGGTCGCCCTCATGTGCATCAACAGCAGCACATATCTTCTCAAGATCGCCCTCGCCAAGGAACTTCTTGAATGAGCAGTTAGGCTCGTCAGCCCAGCGTATATAAGCCAGTCCCTTTGCGCCGATACCCTTAGCGTGCTCGACAAGCTTGTCTATTTCCTTACGGGTATATGTTGCAGCACCGTTCTTTACGTTTATAGCACGTACTGAACCGCCGTCCTCTACCGCGCTCTTGAATACAACAAAGTCGATATCCTTTACAGCATCGGTAATATCCTGTATCTCGAAGCCGAAACGTGTATCAGGCTTATCTGAGCCGTAACGGTTCATCGCATCTGCAAATGTAAGTCTCGGAAGCGGAACAGGCACATCAACGCCCATTACTTCCTTGAAAACTCTCTGGATGAAGCCCTCTACGCACTCCTGGATATCCTCTGCGTCAACGAAGGACATCTCAAGGTCTATCTGTGTGAACTCAGGCTGTCTGTCAGCTCGCAGATCCTCGTCACGGAAGCAGCGTGCAAGCTGGATATAGCGGTCATAGCCGGATATCATAAGAAGCTGCTTGTAGATCTGAGGAGACTGCGGAAGAGCATAGAACTTTCCGGGATGTACTCTTGAAGGGATGAGGTAGTCTCTTGCACCCTCAGGTGTGGACTTCATCATCATAGGTGTCTCTATCTCAAGGAAGCCGTTCTCATAGAAATACTCACGGGTAACTCTTGCGATCTCATGACGCTTTATGATGTTCTCCTGAAGAGGTGCTCTTCTCAGGTCAAGATAGCGGTATTTAAGACGAAGCTCCTCATTTACCTTTGTCTCATTTGTGATCTCGAAAGGAGGAGTCTGTGCCTTTGCAAGGATCCTGAGGTCGGTAACGAATATCTCAACATGGCCTGTCTTGAGCTTGTCATTCTTGCTCTCACGCTCACGGACCTCGCCCTTTGCCATGATGACGTACTCGCTTCTGCATGATGAAGCCTTTTCAAATATTGCAGGATCAGTTGTCTCATTGAAGAGAAGCTGAACAACGCCAGTTCTGTCTCTGAGGACGAGGAATATAACTCCGCCCTTATCCCTTATCCTGTCTACGAAGCCGCCTACTACGACTTCCTTTCCTATTTCTGTGACCTCTCCGCAGTAATGCGTTCTCTTAAGGCCTTTCATTGTATCTGCCATTGTTATTTCACCTCAACCGGATTATTAGATGCTCCCATGATCTGCGGTTCGTCGAGAACATCCATCATTTTATTAAAGTAGACTGCTTCAAAATTGCCTACAAACTTATCATCGAGAAGTATCTCTGTCTCCTCGCCCTTTTCCATATCCTTGATCTTCGCCTTCTTCTCGGTGAGCTCATTGTCGCCCAGAACAACGGTGAAGGCAGCGCCTATCTTGTTTGCGTACTTCATCTGAGCCTTTATGCCTCTGCCCATAAGGTCGTATTCGGCATACAGGCCGTACTCACGGAGCTGCTTTGCAAGCTCCATTGCCTTTTCAAGGGCTGCATCGCCCATTGTTGCCAGATAAAGGTCGCATTTTCTCGGGGAGAGATATGCACAGTTCTGCTTGTCCATTACCAGCAGCAGTCTCTCTATTCCCATACCGAATCCAAGTGCAGGAGTATGCTGACCGCCAAGCTGCTCAATAAGTCCGTCATAGCGTCCGCCGCCGCAGACAGTTCCCTGTGCGCCGATCTCTGTTGTAACGAACTCGAAAACTGTCTTTGTATAGTAATCAAGTCCACGAACGATCTTCGGATTGACTTTATAATCTATACCAAGGTTTGTGAGGTACTTCTTCAGCTTTTCAAAGTGATCGCTGCAATCCTCACAGAGATAATCGAGTATGAGCGGAGCATCCTTGCCGATCTCCTGGCATATAGGGCTCTTGCAGTCGAGGATACGCATAGGATTCTTGGCAAGTCTGTCCTGACAAGTCTCGCAGAGCTCTCCCTTTCTTGCCTCGAAATAAGTTCTCAGTGCCTCATGGTACTTTGCACGGCAGGTCGGACAACCTATGGAATTGATATAAAGCTCGATATTCTTTATCTCAAG
>LVAK01000176.1 GCA_001604035.1 Clostridiales bacterium Firm_05 | reverse complement strand
ATACCTGTAAGAGTACATACTCTTGTATGGCACAGCCAGACTCCAGACTGGTTCTTCAAGGAGGGCTATAAGGATGACGGAGATTGGGTATCCAAGGAAAAAATGATAAAGCGTATGGAGAATTACATCAAAAACTATTTTACAGAGCTTACAAAGCTCTATCCTGATGTTGACTTCTATGCCTGCGACGTTGTAAACGAAGCATTCACAGATCAGGGTACTGCCCGTGAACCGGGTGCACAGGGACAGAGCGGTTCAGAGAAGTCTGCATGGGTACAGGTGTTCGGCGACAACTCATTCATAGATTACGCTTTTGAATTCGCAAGAGAGTATGCGCCTAAGGGCTGCAAGCTCTACTACAATGACTACAACGAGTGGTCAACAGGCAAGACAAACGCTATGGTCGAGCTGGCTACAAGACTTAAGGCTAAGGGTGTACTTGACGGTCTCGGCCTCCAGTGCCACTGTAATATAAATTCTCTCTGGCCGCAGCCCTTCCAGTACGATCAGCTCCTCACAACTCTTGAAAAGGCTGGCGTTGATATTCAGGTAACTGAGTTTGACGCAACCATAGAGAGTACATCTTCTGACAATCTGGAAAAGCAGAAGAAGTTCTACGGCGATATGATGGATATCATGCAGAAGCACGCTGACAGTATCTCCGCAGTTGTATTCTGGGGCGTTACTGACGACAGAAGCTGGAGAGCCAGCGGTACTCCCCTTCTCTTTGACGGGAACTATAAGGCAAAGACTGCTTATTACGGAGTAGTCGGCGACCGTGAGGAGAAGGACATTCCTGATATCACAGATCCTACAGATGATCCGGATAAGGATATCGTATGGGGCGACGCAGACTGTGACGGACTTGTAAAGATGAATGACGCTGTTCTCATAATGCAGAGCATCTCCAACGGAGACAGATTCGGCGAGGACGGAACAGATGAGAAGCATATCACTGCCAAGGGCAAGCGCAATGCAAATGTATATGAGAACAAGACCAGCGGCGTTACACCGCAGGATGCACTCAGGATACAGGAATACCTGCTCCAGAAGTATACAACACTCGATCCCAACGCATGATAAGATAAAAGACAGCGAAAAGCGCACTTTTAAAGTGCGCTTTTTGTTTTATCAACGCTGTTCCGGGACGCCGAGGGCGGCGTCCCCTACAAAAGCAAACGTAAAATAGTCAAAATGTAGGGATGCGCATTGCGCATCCGCTTATCTGTACGTATTTTTACAGACCTTTATACAAGCTTAAAAGAGCCCCTTTTAAGTGCGATACTTATATAGAATGATTACGGCAGTTATTGAGGGAAGAACCTTTCCTAAGAAAGGTTTTCCCCGAGTAATTGCCATATACTTCTATATGAGCACCACGCTTAAAAAGGGGCTCTTTTTTAACTATATCATTTTATTTATGTCTGCTCCGGATAACTGAACGGCCGCAGAAGTAGGTTATCAAGAAATATCCGCCGTATATGGCTACGATAAGCGCCGCTGTAGCGATTATTGAAGGTATCATGGTCTGAGATGAGAATATGCCTATCATCAGTGGTTTTGCAAATTTTATGCCGTATATCGAGTGTATGATCGCCAGCAGCAGGGGCAGCAGGAAGAATGTTCCGGTCTGTATCAGCAGTGAACGGGATATAGAGTTTTCCTCTGCGCCTATCTTTCTGAGCATTTCGTATCTTTCAACGCTGTCTGCACACTCTGAGAGCTGTTTCAGGGCAATTATTGCCGCACAGGTTATCAGGAAGGTCAGTCCAAGGTAAAGGCCGATGAATGTTACTATTGCACTGATGCCTATGACCATTTCAGATATAGCCAGCTTTGTTGTAAAGTATGAAAAGCCGTTGGCTTCATCCTTATTTACATGGTAGTTATCCTTTACGAACTGCATTATCTTATCCTTGACTTCCTTATCCACCTTCTGCTTTTCAGCCTTGCTCTTTGCCTTGTAGTTGCCGTGGAAGGCACGCATCATAGGCTCACGGCCTTCGAGGACGCTGTCATCAACTACAAGGATAGCTGAATTTATGTGATTTGAGGAGAGATCCACTGCTCCGTAAACAGTCTTGTCTAATGCAGGCTTTAGCTTATGACCGCCGAAATTGATCTCGTGACCTTCCTCAGCAGCCTTATCCATAAGCGGATAGATGATCTTTTCATCTGAAAGTACGAAATACTCATCCTTGCCTATAGATATAGGATCTTTTCCGAAAAGCTCCCACATCTTATTGAAATCATCTATGCTCAATATCTGAAGCTTGATTTTTTCAACATTCTCTATCATATAAATGGAATCACGGACTTTTTCATAGTATTCACCAAGATGTGATCCCAGAAGGTCGCTCATATATACTATATTTTCTTCGTCCTTTTTCTGCATATATATATTGACCAAGGATGTCTCACTGAAAACATCGCTGAGACCGGTCTTGCTTATGATCTCATCAGGAGTTTCATTTATGAATTTGTCACGGTTCTTGTTATTATCCGAAAGAAATTTCTTATTGGTTATCACCAGCTCCATATCTGTCGGACAGCAATCCCTGAACTCCTTGTTGAAGGAATCACGGAAGGCAAAGGACACTGACAGGGAACATATCGTAACGAAAAGAATGAGGCATATCAGCGTCATGGATACAACCATAGTATTCATCTTGCTGCTTATCTGGCGGAAGGTGAAGCAGTTGAGCCCCTTGTAATATCCTCCCTTGAAGGACATGATAAGCTTCAAGGCAAGTCCGGATATTGACCAGAATATGAAAAATGTACTGATACCGCCGAGAGCTATGCACAGGAGCAGCTCCTTACTGCTGATATCAAAGGATTTTGTGACTGTATGATATGCATATGCCAGGGCAGCTGATGAAATAATGAATATAACAACGCACAGCCAGGGATTCTTAAGCTTCAGTTTTTCAGATCTCTTTCCTGACTGGATAAGGTCAAGTATCTTGCACTTGCTTACCATAAAGCTGTTGAACAGCATTACAACAAGGTATGCGATACCAAAGTATATCACAGCTCTTTTTGCTGCTCTGAAAGACAGTACGAACCTGTAGGAATCCAGATCTGCTTCAAAGAGATTTGCGACCAGTGCGCTCATGAACTGTGAAAGGCCTATGCCGAGGATAAGTCCTACGGCCAGTGAGAATACGCCTATGAGCAGAGTCTCAATGAAAAGAATGGCAGATACCTTTCGTTTTCCCATGCCCAGCATAAGATATATGGCAAATTCCCTGTTTCTCCGTTTCATAAGGAAACGGCTGGCATAAATGATAAGCAGTCCAAGAACGATCGAAACGAAAACACTTAATCCCTTAAGGAGAGTCCTTATGACGCTGCCCATATTTTCAGGATCGTTTGCAATGAACTTTTTGAAAGCCTCCTGTTCTTCTATGGAGTTGAACAGGTAGAATATGGAAACGCCTATGACTATAGTGAAGAAGTAAACGGCATAGTCCTTGATACTCTTGCAGATATTGTTTACCGAGAGCTTAAACAGCATCGCTCATGTCACCTCCTAAAAGGGTAACAACGTCTATTATCCTGTCGAAGAACTGCTTGCGGCTGTCATTTCCACGGCTCAGCTCACTGAATATCTTACCGTCCTTGATGAAGATCACCCTTGAGGTATAGCTTGCGGTAAAGGAGTCATGAGTTACCATCATAATTGTGGTGCCATTGTCCTTGTTAAGGTATTCAAAGCGTTCAAGGAGCATTTTGGCTGATTTTGAATCAAGTGCTCCGGTAGGCTCATCGGCAAGTACCAGCTTTGGCTTTGTAACGATAGCTCTTGCAGAAGCAACTCTCTGCTTCTGACCGCCTGACATCTGGTAGGGATACTTGCTCAGCACATCGGTTATGCCAAGCTTTTCTGCCACATCTCTTACAGCTATATCTATATCTTTTGCCGGATATTTCTGTATCGAAAGGGCAAGAGAGATATTCTCATAGGCTGTAAGGGTATCCAGCAGGTTGAAGTCCTGGAATATGAAGCCCAGCTTCTCACGCCGGAACTGGTTCAGCTTGCTGCCTTTGAGGTGGGTTACATCTGTATCCTCAAGGAAGATATTTCCGGCAGTAACACGGTCGATCGTTGAGATACAGTTGAGCAGAGTTGTCTTTCCGCTGCCTGATGCTCCCATTATACCGATAAATTCGCCGTTGGCTACTGAAAATGATATATCGTCGATAGCCTTTGTCAGGTTCGATCTGCTTCCGTAGTATTTTTCTATGTTCTTTATTTTGAGCAATTCCATAATAATGCCTCCCTTTTGATATAAGTATACACCATAAGGGAGGCTTTGTCGATATTTTATTATTACAGTATATTACATTTTTGTAAGGTCAGTCTTCAAATTTAATATGATCGTTTCTGCCGAAGGTTATCGTGATCTCTGTAAAACTGTCCTTTTCAGAATCAGCACTTATCCTGTGGCCAAGCCGGTCGCAGAGGCTTTTGACTATATACAGTCCCATTCCCGTAGAGCGTGAGCTGTTCCTGCCGTTCTCTCCGGTGAAGGATTTCTCGAAGATATATGGCAGGTCTGAGGCAGCTATACCTGTTCCGTTATCACGGAAGCGGAGCTCTGTCCTGTCCGGGAAAGTCTCTGCTTTCAGGGATATCTCCGGCTCGCAGTCCGGCCGGAAGTATTTCATGCTGTTGCCGAGAAGCTGACCGAGGATGTACTCCAGCCACTTGCTGTCGGTCATAACGTTGGTATCAAGTCCCTCTGTTACAATGGAAACACCTCTTTCGTGGAGTGCCTCCATATTTTTCATCGCCACTGCACCGAAAGCTTTTTGCAGGCGGACCTCTTTTATTATATAGTCTTTTTCCGCATTTTCGCTCCTTGCATAGAATAGGACGTTTTCAATATAATCATCTATCCGTCTTATCTGCAGAGCATATCTCTCGCCGGCTTCTCCGTCGTTATGGCACATGAGGAGCAGGCTCGATACCGGCAGCTTTATCTCATGCACCCACAGCTCGATGTATTCCCTGAACTCAGATGATATACGCTTCTGCTTCGCCACATTTTCATACATATCCCGGCAGGCCTCTGAAATGATCTGGTATAATGCCTCGCCGTCAGCAAATTCCGGCTCCGGCACCATTTCAGATACGAGGTATTTCCTGTCCGCAGCCTCTAAAGCTTTGAATAAACGTTTATAGAAGCTGCTGCGGCGCAGGTAATCCCATAGCAATATGGATATCCCGCCGGCAAGGAGTATAATCCCTATCATAAAAACGCCCTGCATATCTCCGCCGGAAGCCCGTGTGAAGATGATCGTCAGCAGAGATACCAATGTATATATACAGACCGCAGGAAGTCTGTCACGGAAGAATCGTGAAAAGCTCATAAAAGTATGTACCCCTGTTTCTTTCTTGTCTCAATGGCGTTCTCGCAGCCGAAGTCCGCAAGCTTTGTTCGCAGGCGGCTTATATTAACAGTCAGAGCGTTGTCGTTTATATATTCCGCATTGTCCCAGAGCATAGTCATTAGCTCATTGCGTGAAACTATGCTGCCCTTTTTTTCAAGAAGAGTACGGAATATGAGCATCTCGTTCTTTGTGAGGATAAGCTCGCCGTTTTCTCCGGTGAGACTTCCCTTTGCAGTATCTATTGTGATCCCACGGTATGTGGGGCTGACAGCAGTATCCCTGCTGCGTTTCAGCACCGCTGATATACGCAGGAGCAGTATCGTGGGATTATAGGGCTTTGTGATATAATCATCAGCACCGTAGCTCATGGACAATACCTCATCCAGCTCACTTGTGCGGCTTGTGACCATTATAACAGGTGTCTGGCTGCTGCGTCTTATCTCACGGAGCAGCTGCTCGCCGTTCATTCCGGGCAGGTTTATATCAAGAAGTATAAGATCTGCTGATGATGAAAGTATCTCCGGCAGGGGATCTGTGAAGTCTGTGATGCATACATCTTCGTATCCGGCATTCCTGAGCAGCTCAGAGAGCTCCTGTCTTATCGGGATGTCATCTTCTACAAGTAATATCCGGCTCATGCTCTGCCTCCTTTTCCGGTCGTTATCCATATTATATCATAAGGATATGAGAATTACAAGCAGGGAGGTATATTAATAGAAAAGGAGCTCCGGTGGAGCTCCTTATAGCATTATAGACTAAGCCGCAAGCCGTGAGATCAGTTTTCCGGCAGAGAGGGTATGAGCTTGAGCAGATATTTCTGTATGGCAAGAGCGTCCAGAGGTGAGAGGCCGTTCTTATTGCCGTTTACATCTGCATTGTCTCTGAGCTGACCTTCAAGGGTGTATTTGTCCGGATTTGAAAGGCACTGCATAATTAGTACAGCGTCATTCATCTTTACTAATCCGTCACCATCTGCATCGCCGGCTACAGTGCTTACACCGGGCTGAGGTGCAGTGGTAGTTGTTTCTGCGGGCTTAGTTGTGGATGTCGTAGTTGTGGTAGTAGTTGTCGTTGTCGTTGCAGCAGGCTGCTGAGTGGTGACAATAGGACTTGGAGTGAGGTTATTGAAATGATAACCCAGTGATTTGTATGTTCCAGTGGTCTCTGCAAAGCCGCCTGTATTCAGTGTGCCGTCAGGATTTCTCCACTTTGTATGGAAGTCTGTACCCATTGCAGGTACGGACAGAGTGATGAAGTCTGAATCTGAAGGAGTAACAACAGTACCTTCCTTGGGCTGAGAGCCGTCTGCATTGAAAGAACCGGAATTATAGTAGTATTTACTGTTGTAGTAAAGTGAATTTTTTACTACGCCCTTGAACTTGTCGTTTGCGACCTTGATACCGGCAGCCTTTGTGGCTGATACCTTTGAGGTATTGTAGTAGGTGAGGATGTTCTGGATATCTGCTGATGAATCGCAGCGGTATACAAAGTAGTTAGCCTTTCCGCCGCCGCCGATGCCGTTATTATAGGCAGTGGTGTTCTTGAGCACACCGAACTTTGGG
This sequence comes from Clostridiales bacterium Firm_05, assembly GCA_001604035.1. Lineage (GTDB taxonomy): Bacteria > Bacillota > Clostridia > Oscillospirales > Ruminococcaceae > Ruminococcus. The sequence continues at coordinate 13,930 of LVAK01000176.1, read as the reverse complement.
TTATTGTTGTCGGTAAAGCCGCAGTTGAGATTCTCGAATGATAGGCAGTTCTCAACAACATGGCGTGTGCCTACGCCGCCGCCGCCGAGCTTGAAGCCGTTTCCGTCACAGCCGCCGTAGCCTCTGCCGTCCTCAGTGAAGCCGTTGCGGAAGGCTATACAGTTCTTTATGGTAACAACTCCGGTAGGACCTGTTTCTGTCTTTGCGTAGAGATCCCAGCCGTCATCTGAGTTATTGTATGCCATACAACCGTCAAATACATTTCCCTCACCGCAGGTAAGCTTTGCGGCAAATCCGTCTGCATTTTCCATTGTAGCATCATCGCAGTTGTTCTTTGATGTGCAGTTGAGTATCAGGTTGTATGAAGGCCACTGTGCAATAGAATCATATGCTGTCTGATAGCGTGAGATCTGGAGACCGGTATCCTGATTGTTGTTAAATACCATCATCTCTATGCGGTTATTGTCGCCTGACAGGAGCATTCCGTTATCTCCGGCCTTTGTTATCTCGAAGCCGTAGAAGTGCCAGTATGAACCGTCAAGCACAAAGCCTCTGTTTGTGCCTGAGACAGCTTCGCCTGAGAAGTCGAATGTTACCTTTGCGCCGGGATAGGCTGATACGGTCTTCATAGCGCCTGACTTTCCGGAATTGCTCTCCTCGATAATTATAGGCGAGCTGTACTTGTATGTACCGTCAAGCAGGTATATAGTTCCGCCTGCCGGGACATTCTTCAATGCTGATGTGAATTCAGCAGGATCGCTCATTGAAGCTCCGCTGCCCTTTCCGGAAGGTGAGCAGTATATCACGTTAGCGCCTGTAACGGGCTGTGAGGGAGTAACATCTCCTGTCTTTGTAGTAGTAGTCTGTACAGAGGGCTGCTCCGGAGCAGTAGTCACAATAACAGGCTGGCTTGAACCGCTTCCGCCGAAGCTAATATAGAAAAGGTTTGCGGAATCAGCCTTTGTTATGCTGTGGCTGCCTGCGCCCAGATCAACAGTGAGGACGCCGCTTCCGTCAGCGGTATACTTTGTACCGTCTATCTTTATTGTAGCTGAGGGCTCTCCGAATACCATAGTGAACTTTCCGGATGAACCGGCTGTGAAGCTTATGGAAGTAGCTGTCTCTATCTTAAGGCACTGAGTAAGGGTGAGTCCGTTATACGAAACAGTACCCTTTGCAGTAGAGAGGTTTCCGGAGATCGAGTAGAAGCTGCTGGATGTACCGCTTGCTGTAAAATTATGGACCTGATCTCCGGAAGAAACGGAGGGCTGGGTGTAGTATGTAGTTGTTACAGATGGTGTAACGTTTGCAGCCGTAGTAGTTGTATTTATATCTGTAACTATCACCGGAGCGGTTGTTGCTGTAACTGTGGGAGGAGCAGTATTGTCCTCCTTGAAGCCGCTGCCGATAGCAGTAACTGAACCCTTGTAGCTTGTGAGTGCGGACTTGAGTGCTGTATTTACAGCGTAGCTCTCATCGTCAACGGAGTTGTTGAATGTCCACTTGAAGTCGCCGCCGTCAACACGTCCTGCCTTTGCAGTAACGACAGCCGGAACGTCAGACGCCTTGTCTGCTGTATAGCTGTACATCACGCTTGAAGTATCGAAGTTGTTGTATGTAGTTCCGCCGGACTTTGTCTTTACGGATGAGCCTACCTTTTCAGTCTTTGATGAGGCTTCATATGCGTCGAATTCCGTGCTGTTCTGCTGATATGTGACATATGCCTTCTGACCGGACATTATATTGCCGTAGGACTTGATGATTCCGCCGGTCTCACCTGAGAATATACCGCCTGCGCCGACGTCAGAGCCCTGCATTGAGCTGAGCATAGGGTAGTTGCAGTTTCTGAAGTAGTTGTTCTCAACGAAACAGGAAGCGCCCATTGTTACGCCAACGCCGTACTTTGCATTGCCGTCATAGTAGTTGTTATAGCAGTGTACGGAGCAGGTGCGGATACGTGGGTGACGGGAATCAGAGTGATCGAACCAGTTGTGGTGGTAGGTGATATAGTTCTCGGCCTTCTCAGACTTCATACCCTGGAGATTGCACTTTCCGTTATCCCAGAAGTGGTTGTATGAATGGGTGATATAGGTAGATGTCTTGGTATCGAGAGCGCCGTCGCCCTTTACCTGATCGGCATCTGAGCCTGCATCGCCGTAGAAGAAATCGCAGTTATGCACCCATATATGGTCATTGCCCTGCTGGAGCCCGCAGTTGTCTCCCTCTGAGCTGTTGCAGTTCATGAAGCCCAGATTTCTGACCTCAACATTTGAGGAATTCTTGAGTACAAGACCGAAACCGTTGAGAGTAGCATCGTTTCCGATACCTTCAACAGTAAGTCCGCAGGTAACTGTATCAACAAGCAGATCGCCCTTCATGAGTGTTGAAGGATCGGTTATATTTCCCACGAATCTGATACATACCGGGCCCGCCTTGGTATTGCTCTTGAGGTTTGTGATTATATTCTGGATACCTGTGACCTTTGTATCAGCTCCCTTCTTATCCGGGAGAGTAACGGAAACGGAATCCTTTGTGGCATTTGTTACGTATATCACAGTTGCATTTGATTTCAGTGTACCGTCTGCATTGTATGCGCCGTTTGCGTTGCCGCTTACGAAAGCGAAGCCGCTTCTGTCATGGGCATAAGCAGCTGCAGTGGTCTGTGCAGCCTTTGAGGAATCTTCCTTGCCGCTTACTACAGGTACGACCTTGATAGTGTGATTACCGGATCTCAGGCCGACTGCATCAGCTCTCATATAGCCGGGGTACTGTCTTACAAGTGTAGTGTCGATCTGGACGCCGTCTACATAAACGTTGTAGCCGGAAGCGCCGGAAACTGATGACCATGTGGCGTATACTCCTTCGCCGTATCCAACGGCCTGGATGAACTTGACTGTGCTCTCTGCTGCAACAGTCACAAATGGATTGCTGAGCATCATATCAGATGTTATGCTGAAATTTCCCGCTGCACACGAGATAGTCAGCATTGCGGCGGCAGCAACTGAAGCTGCACGGCGCTTGATGTTTGTGTTTTTCATTTTAATATCCCTCCGTAAATGTGTGAATAGAATGTGTGTAACCTTCTCAAAAATCGTTCGTTTTATTTACTGTCTACATTATACTCCATATATACCTAAGTAACAATGATATAAAATGCTTGATAACTGATTTTTTATGCTTAAACGGCGAATATTGTTGCAGGAAATATCATTCTCCAATTATTGTGGCAGCAACTATGTTTTGTTATTCTATTTACTGTTAATATAACAAAAAGCAGCCGGTATTCCGGCTGCTTCTGAATTCATCCCCCTCAGGACGTATCCTATTCGGTACCCGATTAGTACCGTTCCTCTCATGCTTATATTTTACCATATATCTGCAAATTTTTCAATCCGCAAACTCTCCAAATACATAGCAGCGTATTTGTGAGCATCTACAAATTGTATATAATTTATGTATAGAAATAAGCCATATGCTTAATATCTTACAGAAAGTATACTATCAGTAGACAAAAAGAAATCACACCTACCTGGTGTGACCCTTTTTTCTGATCTGTCCCCTACACAAGATCCGGAATCAAACATATCAGTCAGCGGTGATTGTGCAGATTACCGCAGCCGACATGAAACATGAGAAGGTTTTTTGAGAGGGTTTCCGGCTCTTTATGTATCCATTATACAGCACAAGTCGTTTTGATTCAACCCACAAAATGAATAAACAGTGGACAAAACGTATTTTTATACTTATCTGTTATTTGTTGACAATTATAGTTTAACAAGCTTAGCGCTTGATGATGTTCCGGTACTGTCCGGCGGTTATACCGGAGGCGGACGAGAACTGTCTCAGGAAGTATTTATTGTCCAGATATCCGCATTTTTCCGCAACATCCGCCATACTCATGGAGGTCGTTGCAAGGTAATACCTGGCCTTTGCGATACGGGAAGCAATGCAGTCCTGGTGGAAGCTTATGCCGAAGCATTTCTTATAAAGCATCCTGAGATGATTCGGATTTCCGAAGTAATTATCGAACATTCCCTCGGTATCGAATGTGAACTCTGGGGATGAGTAAACGGTGTTTCTGAGCTCGATGACTTCTTTGTAATGGATCTGCGAGCGCTTTTCTGCCATTTCAATGCGTTTTTTCTCCAGCTTTTCCTGGCAGCTGCTTAGGATAGCATCATATTCCTGACCTTCGCAGGCTTCGCATATGCAGATGAATGAATCCATGCCGGAATGAGACATATAGGTCTTGTGCTGGATGAGTATAGAAGAGAGCGTATCTGTGAGCAGCTCCTCATTGCCGCTGCTCTGAGCCAGGCATACGAATGTATTCTCGTTGATGTGTCCGGCAATATCGTGGTTTCCGCAGAACTGCTCAACAGCTTTCGCTGCGCTCTGTATAGCTTCAATACGCTGGCTGTTCTCTGAACTAAAGACATTATCCTCAAAAAGACCTATCCTCAGGAGCATAAAGAAAAGCTTGCCCTTTTCCTTGCCTAAAGCGCTGCTGTAGGCTCGCTTCATACCCTTGGCGTTGTACATACCGGTAAGGGTATCTCTGAATTCAGACAGATCCTGACAGCTTGAAAGGTACTGTATGTCATTCTTCATGCGGAGGAATTCAAGGCCGTTCGTTATGGATTTCAGCCAGTTTCTGAAAACATCGTCGTATCCGTCCGGGCGTCTGTAGCGCAGGATCATGTGTCCGAGATGCCTTTCGCCTACATATATAGGTGTGAAGTACATGACAGACGGCTTTTCGTCACGCTTGAATATTTTTGAGAATTCGTATTTATTGACCTCGAATGGAGTTGTATCCAGCCAGGGCATTATGCTCCGGCAGCTCATCTGATCTGTATCGATCAGCTCTGATTCGTACCAGTTGGAGTAAAGGCAGAGGAAAGCGTCGTCCACATACCTTATGAGCCATTGATTTTCGCCGATTATATCTATGGATTCCTGAAGACTGCGGCTGCCGATAAGGCCTTGTTCCATAGTGCTGAACAGGTTCCAGTCGCTGTAATCACGCTGCTCTGCAACGTACTTCAGTTCCTCACGGTATATCTTTTCATCTTTTCCGCAGCCGCAGGTATCGCCGGGTATCAGTTCTCCTGTAGGGACAGATAATTCCGGCACAGGTTCGCCGTCAAAAAGACATTTCAGCATTATCACAGCATCAATGCCGAGTTCCTCACGGTTGCGCTTATATGTTGTAAGAAGAGGATAGTGGTACATCCTTCTTCCTGAGTGTTCGTATGAAGCTATCGCTATCTGTTCCGGGACCTTGACATCAAGCTTTGAGAACTCCTCAAGCAGGCCGCAGGCCATATAGTCGTTGGCTGCCACAACTGCCTCCGGCATAGGGATAAGTCCGGAGACATAGTCCTTTGCCAGCTTTTTTCCTGATTCAAGCCAGAAATCGCCATAGTGTATCTTCCTGGGATCGGGCTCTATGCCGTGCTTACGCATGGCGATACGATAGCCCTCGGCACGTTTCTCGGCGACATCGTTGCCGGGCTGGCCGGTGATTATATCGATATCCCTGTAGCCGTGTACATCCATCATATGCGATGTAACGTTCTCCATATCTGTGATATCGTCGGTGTTTATATTAACAAGATCCGGATCATTGAACTCCGGCAGCATTGCTCCGACTACAACTGTAGGGATCTTTCTCTCTGAAAGAATAGCTGCAACTTTTTTTCTCAAAGCAGCTGTTGAGAAAGATTCTGAGATCACGATAATGCCGTCGATATCTTCTGAACGTGCCAGATCATAGATCTTCTGCTCTGAAACCAGCTCGTTGTTATCAAAGCATGAGTTGTAAATATTGGATATCACCGCTGTGTCATAACCATATTCTATTGCCTTGGCCACAATGCCTTTTATGACCTGTTTCTGTTCAACTCCGTTGGCAATAGCAGTGACGACGCCGATGATAGGCCGCCTTTTGTCGTTCATTCAAATATCCCCCCTTGAAAAAACGATGCCCTTCTACTGCATATATATCTATACATATTATAAAGCATTTGCATTTTTCTGTCAACAAAAATCACGTGTTAATAAAAGATTATTACACATTGTAGACTAACTTATTTACAAAAAATTAATCTGAGAACAGGACAATTTTTTTCGTGTTCAGAATATTTAACAATATTTCCTTCTGCTTTTCGGCATTTTTAACGTTGCAATATTTTTATAAGTATAGTATAATATTAATGTGTAGAAAGAACAAAATAATCAGTGTTTTTTTGGACATTTTCTACGTTTAGTATAGTGATTTTGCCTTTATAAGCCGATCCGGACAGCTTTTGAACATCCGGAAGACATATTTTGCGGGCAAGAAAGAACCGAGGTGAAAAGACATGAATCCAGATATGATATTCAATTCAGCGCTTTCTGCTGCTATGCAGCTTATCGAGTCAGGAGCTTATATTACTCCGGCAGATACAGTATGCTCACTGCAAACCGCATCCGGAAGGATCTTTACCGGATTCAGCCATTCAAATATGATACCGCCTGTTCACGCTGAGGTGGAGGCTATAGGAAATATGCTGGCAGCAGGCGAGAACATAATACAGGGGATCCTCCTTATAAGTACTCAGGGAAGAGAACCGCTGCTGCCATGTAATAACTGTATCGGCTACATTCTTTCGCTTGCTCAGGAAAATTCCCAGTGCATGATAGCTATGAGCGACAGGATGATAAAGATAACCGATGTTGGTATGTTTGCTTCTCCTATGGGGGCTGCACCGATGTCCGCAGCGCCTGAGCCCCAGGTATTCCCGATGAACAATGCTCCGGCGGCAGCTCCTGTAACACAGGCAGCAGCACCGCTGAATCCGCTTCAGGCTGCACCGATGGAAGAGGATGTATCTTCATCAGCAAATATTGAAAATGCCAAGGGCGATCTTCTGAAGAATAAGGTCCAGAGCATTATGGGTGTGGCTGAGGATGACGATATCGATGAATTTCTTGAAGAGATCTCAACCAAGAAAAAGCGCTTCGGCTTCTTCAGAAAGTAATGACACATTTTATATGGTTTAAAAGGAGGAAGATCAAATGAATGAAAAAAGATTTTCAAAGGTTGCTTTGCTTCTCGCACTTCAGTTTATTATAATGATAATCCTTTCAGTCATAATCACTATGACTATCAGTAAGACTACACGAAGAAATTCCATAGAGCATATGGAAACTATTGCGGATGAACGAGCTCATATCATTCTCAATTACGTTGAGAATGCAGAAAACACCCTTACCTACTACAGCAAGGCTCAGCAGGTATTGGATCTGCTCAATGATCCTACTGATCCTGAGGCCATTAAGAAGGCTCAGGCATTTACCGAAGATTATTCGGCAAGCATCGACAATGTGGAAGGACTCTGGATCGGTGAATGGAATACTCATTGTATCGCTCATACAAATCCGGGTACAGTCGGCATCACTACAAGAAAGGATCCGGATAAGCTCAAGGAGCTTCAGGACGCAATGCTGGCTGCCGGAGATAAGGTATACAATACAGGTATGATCCTCTCACCGGCTACAGGAAAGCAGATCGTGTCAATGTACAAGGCTGTGTATGATGAGAACGGTCAGCCCATCGGCTTCGTAGGTCTGGGTATCTTCACAGATAAGCTTATCAACAGCCTCAACTCCCTTTCAATAAAGGGCCTTGATGACGTAAGCTACAGCATGGTAAATGTCAATGACGGAAAATACGTGTTCAACGATGATCCTGATCTTGTATATACTGTGGCAGACAATGGCGATATCAGCAAGATATGCAGCGATCTGAAGGGCACATCCGCAGAGAAGAGCGGAAGCTTTGAGTATAAGTCCGGCAACAAGAAATACATATCCATATACACATATATCCCTGAGTATGGCTGGATACTTATGCTGGATGATACAAAGAGCGAGATCTATTCCCTGACAAATGTTATGCGTGTATATATGGTCATCTTCGGTATCGCTATACTCGCACTCCTCGCTATATTCAGCTTCATCAACAAGAAACAGCAGAAGACCAATCAGAAGCTTGCTTCAACTATCGTGAAGAACAACAAGACCAAGGAATCGCTTTACACTGCAATGTTCAAGGATGTTCTCACAGATGTGAACAACCGTGTGGCATTCTCCATGAACCTTGAGGAATTCAAGGCTTCCCGTGAGGCACCTTTCTATTTTGCAATGTTCAATATCAGCGATTTCAGCGAGATAAATACAAAGTACGGAAATGATACCGGTGACTGGGTGCTTGTCAAGACTGTTGATATCATCAGCCAGATATTCAAGAACTCCAAGATCTACCGTACAGGTTCAGATGAATTCATTGTAGCAATACAGGCTGATAACAGCTCTGTCAGCGCAGATGTGGTGCTGAGCAATGTTAACGACGCTTACCGTAAGCTTAGCGCTCAGCAGAATACACCTATGGGTAAGATCAGTTTCAGCTATAAGGCATCTGTTGTCAAGAAGAGCAGCGATATCAATACCTCTGTTATCACGGTTCTGAAGGATATGATGAACAAGGATCCTGAGGCTGTAAACGGACATATCACTTACACCGATATGGATCAGATGTGATCATATTGCATCCCGCCACAGTTGTGGTGCTTATGTAGAATGTTTATGTCAATTACTCGGGGAAAACCCTTTTTCAAAAGGGTTTCCCTCAATAACTGTCGTAAACGTTCCATATAAGCACCACAGCTGCGGCGTTTTTTTTTTGTGTATTTACTTTTTGGTGATGTTATGATATAATGTTCGTGAAATATATGTTACAGGCTTAGACATACAAGATACAGGCGGATTTACAGTTCTATTTTTGTCTGGGCATTAATTAAATAAAACTCAAAAAGGAGGTCTTATATGAGATCAATAAAGCTAATGGCTGCGGCAGCAATAGTCTCACTGCTGGCAGCGATGCCGCTTTCTTATTCGTCCGCAGAGAAGAAAGCAGATATGGATTACGATGGGAATGGTATAGTTGACGGCTTTGACCTTGTTCTTGCAAGGCAGACTGCCTCTGACAGTGATATAAAACGCCTCAGCGATTTTCTGCTCCAGCGTCAGCCGGAAGATGAATATACCCTCATCTGGAGCGATGAATTTGACGGAAATGCAGTAGATACAGACAAATGGAGCTTTGATACCGGAAACTGGAAGCTGGATGAGGACGGCAATTTTATAACTACCGGCTGGGGAAATAATGAGCAGGAGTACTACACCAGGGAGAATGCCTCTGTAGAGGACGGCGTTCTCACTATTGCTGCCCGTAAGGAGAGAATAGCTTCCGAGGAACAGGGTACCTTTGATTACACTTCGGCAAAGCTGACTACTCACAAGAAATTCTCAGTATGCGGCGGTCGTATAGAGGTCAGGGCACGCTGTGATTCCGGAAAATCACTGTGGCCGGCAATATGGATGCTGCCGGAGGACAGTGTTTACGGCGGCTGGGCAGCATCCGGCGAGATAGATATTATGGAGGGCTGGGGAAGCACTCCGGAGAAAATATGCGGCACGATACATTTTGGTGATGTGTGGCCGAATAACACCTACCTCACAGGAGACTACAATTTCCCTGCCGGAGATTCCACCGAAAACTGGCATACCTACGCTGTTGAATGGGATAGCGGAGAGCTGCGCTGGTACGTGGATGACCAGCTTTTCAGCACACAGACTGACTGGTATTCGGTCAACAGAAAATATCCTGCGCCCTTCGATCAGAACTTCTATCTGATACTAAATCTGGCTGTGGGAGGACATTTCGACGGAATTGACGGTATATATGCTGAGCCTGCCACTTTTGCGGACGGCGAGAAGCATTTTGACATTGACTATGTGCGTGTATATGAAAAGAACGGCTCGGATTTTGCTCCTACGCCGCAGGATTCAATATCAATGGGATCATATATCGAGGGAGCAGATGCCGGTCTCACTAACAAGGACGGCTGCTCGGTCTTTGATATAAAAAGTGTGGGCAGTCTTGAATACGCCGTTATGGGACTTATCCGCAGCAGAGAAGTACACGCCGGCGAGACACACAGACTTTCATTTGATGTAAGCTCTACCGTAAGCCGTGATATGATCGTGACGGTGGAGGACAGTACATATAACCGCTATCTCAGCGAGACAGTAGGCATATCTCCGGAGCAGAAGCATTACAGCTTTGAGGTACCTTTTGAGAGCGATATGACTGTGGATATCAAGTTTCAGCTTGGAAATATAGGCGATGCTGCTGCCGTGGGATCACATCAGGTGACTATAGCTAATATTAAATGGGAATAAACAAGTTGTATGGGACGCCGTCCCCGGCGTACCGGAACTTGCCAAAAAGCCTGTTTTCATATTGGAACAAACACGGGCGGACGGGCGTCTGCCCCTACAATTTTGTGATATTACGCAATTTTGTATAGTATTTGCTTTTGTAGAGGACGCCGCCCTCGGCGCCCCGTAACAGGTTTCTGCCATTCTCAAAAGAGCCCCTTTTTAAAAGGGGCTCATAATTATTCTTCACGTTTACTTCTTCTTGACCTCTTCAAGGGCATTATATATCTCCGGGAAAAGCTCGCTGTAACGGATAGACCTGTCAGCGATCTTCATTTTTGCAGAGAACAGTGAAAGCGGGATACTATGACTCTCCCACTGAAATGGTTCACCGTTCCTTGAAGTAACTGCGGCAGCTATAGCGTCCGCCTCCTTTTCATCAGCAGTACCCGTGGCAAGAGCAAATTCATCTCCTCCTATACGGAAAAGAAGCATATTCTCTCCGGCAGCCTCCTCTATGCGGCGCAGCGATTCACGTATCGCCACATCACCTGCTTTTGTTGAAATATTATTTATAGGGATAAGCCCTTTTATATCAAAGGCTATGAGATATGTCCCACGGTTTGCTGCAAGAAAATCGTACAGCTCGGTAACATCATATTTTCTTATCACTTCACTCATATCAGTACCTCCGTTCTCAGCGGACTCAAGCTTAGGAAAGAGTCCTGTAAATCGGCGCTTCTTTCGGAACGAGGCCGGCGGTTCTCCCCACATCCTTGTAAATGCCCGGGTAAATCCCTCAGGCGAGCTGTAGCCATAGTCAAGGGCAATATCCAGCACGCTCCTGTCCGTAGCCACAAGCTCCTTTGCACAGCAGGTCAGTCTCCGGCGAGTGATATAGTCTCCGACACTTATATGAAATGCATAGCGGAAAAGCTTTTGCAGTCCCGAAAGAGAACAATAGCTATGAGCGGCGATATCACCCTGCTGAAGGTCTCCGCAGAGATTATCCTCGATATAATTGATAGCATCATTAAGAACACAGAGATTTTTCATGTCAGCCTCCTCCTTTCCTGTTTTGATGTACCGGTTCATCTTGATTACATTATATCATCTTTCTCTGAAAAAGTCATGACTATTTGAGCATAAATCTTCATTGCCGTGAAATAATAACTGTATCACCATTTTCAAGGAGGATCATATGGCAGTTTCTGTTTCACCGGGAGTTTTTCGTCCGGATAGACCTATTTACATCCGCAGCTTCGCCTCAGTTGTCGGCAAAAAAGAGGGTGAAGGGCCGCTTGGCAAGTTCTTTGATGAGATAATACCGGACAGTCATTTCGGCAAGGACACATGGGAACAGGCTGAGAGCCGCTTTCAGCTTGAAGCTGTCAGCCTTGCCCTTCAAAAGGCCGGTATCACTAAAGATGATATCAATGTTATATGCTCCGGCGACCTGATAAACCAGTGCATAGGCTCAACTTACGGACTGCGTGAGCTTGGCATCCCCTATCTCAGCATATACGGAGCCTGCTCAACTATGGCAGAGGGGCTTATCATTACATCCCTTGCCATAGCCTCCGGAACAGCGGAAACAGCAGCGGCTGTGACCTCCTCCCATTTCTCCACCGCTGAAAGGCAGTTCCGCTTTCCTCTTTCCTACGGCGGACAGCGGACTCCCACTTCACAGTGGACCTGTACTGCCTCGGGAGCAGTGATACTCTCTGCCGCCACAGGCAATACCCGTATCGCCGGCGGATGCATTGGAAAGATAGTTGATATGGGCATAACTGACATAAACAATATGGGCGGAGCTATGGCTCCGGCGGCAGCAGAGACTATACTGCGGTATCTTTCTGCTACAGGTACTTCTCCCGTCGACTACGATCATATAGTTACCGGCGACCTGGGAATAGTTGGCAGCAAGCTGCTTATCGAACTGCTCAGCAAGGAAGGTATCGATATCTCCGCTCAGCACCTTGACTGCGGCGCTATGATATATGATCCTGAAACTCAGGACACCCACTGCGGCGGCTCAGGCTGCGGATGCAGCGCAAGTGTGCTCTGCGGACATTTTCTCCCGTCGCTTGAACACGGCGGATTGAAGAATATACTCTTTATCGCCACCGGCGCACTTATGTCGCCGTTATCGCTCCAGCAGGGCGAATCGATCCCTGCCATTGCTCACATGATACACATTGAAGGAGGAAGAGTATGATCGATATTATCAAGGCTTTTCTGGTGGGAGGCGCTTTGTGTGCCATTGGTCAGCTTCTTATTGACTACACTAAGCTGACTCCCGCAAGGATACTCACAGGCTATGTTGTCGCAGGAGTTTTCCTTTCAGCAGCCGGTATCTACGGAAATCTTGCAGACTTCGCCGGGGCAGGAGCAACTGTTCCGCTGACAGGATTCGGACATCTTCTCGCTGAAGGAGTGCGTGAAGCTGTTGAAGCTGAGGGTGCAAAGGGAATACTGACCGGCGGACTTACTGCTGCCGCCGGAGGTATAACTGCCGCTCTTGTTTGCGGCCTGACTTCGGCAGTCCTGTTCAGACAAAAGGATAAAAACTGACAAAAAGCCCCCGGTGATCAGAAGATCATCGGAGGCTTTATTCATATCATTTCGTTTGTTTTAAGTATAAACAGCCATGTGGTAAGCGTTAAAGCGCTGCAAAGTGTTGTGAGCATAACAGCAAATGCCGTGACGGAACCTTTATGGCCGAGATTTTTTGCCATTACAAAACAACTTCCGGTAGTGGCACTGCCCAGCATAACGAGGATGGCAATGAGTTTTTCGCCCCTGAATCCCATATGCACGGCAACAGGCAGGAATACAGCGCAAAATAGTACAAGCTTTATAAACGCAATACCAGCTGTCAGGCCGACCTTTCCTCTTATATCACCGAATCTGAAGGAAGCTCCAAGGGCGATAAGTGAGAGCGGCGTTGCCATATGGCCAAGATAGGATACAGATTTTGAAAGTATCACAGGCTGCGGTATTTCCAGCAGTGACCAGATTATACCTACGACTATGCCTAAAATTATGGGATTCTGTGCAATGCCGAGAAAAGTTTTTTTCCAGAGCGCAGCACTTTCCTCTCCCGTTTTTTTGTCAGGGGATGTAAGCGAGAGCACAATCACCGCAACAATGTTATAAACCGGAACAGTTCCGACTATCATAAGTGCAGCCACAGTGGAGCTGCCGTAGATATTATTTACAAAGGCAATTCCAAGAACAGCAGCGCTGCTCCTGTAAGAAGCCTGTATGATCTCTCCCCGCTCGCTTTTGTCTCGGCTGACGATAAAGGAATAGCAGACCGCTATCCCAACGCATATGAGGGTTACCACGATGCAGAAAAGCACGAGCCTTCCGTCCCATACCTCTCTGAAATCGGCAGTGGACAAGTCCATGAACAATAGCGCAGGAAGCAGCGTCTTAAAGACAAATTTGTTTATCTGAGCTGTGGAATGATCGTCAAGCAGCTCCACCCTTCTGACGCACCAGCCGAATACCATCATAAGAAATATGGGAACTGTGGCGTTGAAGCTGAATATGAGATTATCTGTGAACATAGATATCACCTTATGGATTTGATTAAGAAGAACATATAAAATAACGCCCCTCGTAATCACGGGAGGCGAAATGTGTTAGGAAAAAA
>LVAK01000175.1 GCA_001604035.1 Clostridiales bacterium Firm_05 | reverse complement strand
TTTTCTGAGCTTCTCGGCCTCCTCGGAAGCTGTGAGCTCGATCTGCTCTATTTTGTTTTCATCCATCAGAACCTCACATCTCCTTCCTTTTCAAGCTGTGAAAGCTCATACCTCTGACCGCCGGCTTCTATCCAGCGCTCGGAGAGATCCGTCCTTATCACTGTTCCGTCTGAATAGACAGCAGTTATCAGCTTGCCGTCATTTTCGGTTTTATATTCTGTAATGTACTTGTCGCTGACGCTTCCCAGTATCGGGGCAAGCAGCCTGTACTCTGCCGCCGCAGTTTCTGCCCAGTTGCTGCTGTTTGCATAGTACAGCGTATCAAACTCAGTGTCCTTAAGCAGACTTGTTTCTTCCCATATCATGTCATAGCAGAGATTGCTTCCGGCTGAAACTGATGAAAGAAGCATATCTCCCGGATCAGCACTGCCGTTGACAGCCTTTGTGGAATAGGGTATGACACCGTGAATGACCATCTGATAGAACGGTATATCCTCATCAAAGATATCGAATCTGCTTGATGTCAGCGGAACATTGGTTATATGGCTGACATATGGCAGAGCGTATGCATTGGCATTCCTTGCCAGTATACCGTCACCCAGCTCAGAGGAGAGCTCCTCGTAGCTGCTGATAAGCTCCTGCATAGTGTCATACCGGGACATCGCCTTCTTGCCGTAGTCTCCGTACAGCGATGCAGTAAGGCTATCCACGGAAACGCCCTCAAGTCCGGCATCAGAATAATTCTTCGAGAGATCAGAGAATATCCTATCGAAATATCTCGGTGAGATGAGAGACATATTCTTCTTGAAGCCGTCCGGTATGCCGTAAGCCCTGTCATAGCTGACTATACGGGAATAGTTTCCGGATACTCTTACTGCCGTACTTGTAAATGAGAAGTAACCGTTTCCGGAATAGAAGTCCCGGTTGTCAGATACCGGATAGAAGCTTATATCATTATCCTCCGTATAATCCTTCAGGGAATTGAACTTCTTCCTTCCGCCCAGCGTCCATGACGGAGAAGCGTCGGTATCTATCTTGTTCTTTATTCCATCTGATGTCCAGTTCTTGTAGGACACCACCATTTCATCCACGCCGTCACTATTGAGCCTGCTGAGTATCTCCTCAGCCTGGCTGTAGCTGGTAACGGATGTTTTCATATTTATCGGTATGCCCAGTATAGGACGCTTTTTCATCACTCCGCCGTAAAGATCCACATACAGCGGCGAGCTGTCCGGCTTCGCCTTTATGGTCACACCTCCCTCATCGAGAAGGTACTCCCGGTATCTGCCGGCAATATCAGCATAATCTGCCCCTTTCTCAGCAATGGGGTAGTACCTCAGCTCGATATCGTCAGATTTTATGCCGCCTCTTTCAAAAACGGTTATAGCCTTCCGGCTGTTGCCGGTCATGTAGTAGGTATCTGTGCCTCTGAGGGTGAAGCTGAAATTACATATATTGTAGCTGGTCTTGGACTGCTTCGAGGTATTGACAGAAAGGGTAGCATTGGAATCGCCCTTTGCTGCGACCACAAGCATTGCGTTATCCTCCTTTACGATACCGTAGACCGGAAGATATATCTGCTCCGTGACTGCACCTCTTGTGACCGGAACATTAGTTACATCCGGTCCGTATACCTTCTGTGAATAGGAATTGAAGGCCATAGTCCTGTTGTTGTTGAACCGCACGAGAGCTCCGCAGCCGTCAGGTATGACAAAATATCCCTCTTCCTTGTCCGAAGCTGCTCCGAAGCCGCCGAGAAGTCTTACATCAGTGGCAACATTTGCACTCTTGCTCTCCTCTATCTCATCAACGTCAAGGCTCGCTTTCAGGTAGTCCTGGCAGAGAGTATACTCCACAGGGAAGCTGAAGCCAGCCGCCTCATAGTCATATGTGACCTTTATGCCGTCTTTTATATCAGTCACCTTCATGGTGCAGTCCTTGGTATTCGAACGCAGCATATTGTTGCTGATACGGCTCTCCGGCTTTCCGTAGGCCATAACGCTGGATGAACGCAGATCGTCCACGAGCAGGTCTGTAGCGTAGGTGTCCTGAGTGGAATCTATCGGCGCAGACCACCATATGTAGCCTGTAGCCTTGTTTTCAAGGCCGATGTTCACATTTATATCATCCACCAGCATACGCAGCTCTTCATTCTCCGCCGCACAGCGGTAGATACCGAAGAAATGTCCCATATCCTCAGATACCCATGCGAATCTGCCCTTCTCGCCGGTATATACCCTCATGCCATCCTCGGTACGGTCATATACAAGGACTTCCTCGACTTTTTTATTGTCACTGCTCATCCTCTCCAGCGTTCTGCCACCGTCCGAGAGGAACACGTTCTTGCTGTCCAGGGTGGATATGATCCTCTTCACCGCAATAAGGCTGCCGTTCTCCTTATCAAGATTGGCAATGAATCTGCCCTTATCGCTTATATACGACTTTACGTCCTTCCTGCTGCCAAGCTCTTTCAGCTCCGCAGCAACAGCTCCCGTACTGCTGTCAATAAGGGCACCGTCCCCCATTTTCTTTACACGCTTTATCTCATCCTCGGCAGCCTTCTTCTCATCCTTCTGTGCGTCAGTCAGCTCACTCTTGCTGCCCGGCTTTTTACCGTCAGAGAAGCCGTGAGAGCGCCAGATGTACGCCTCAGTCTCATCGCTGTAAATGTACGCATCATATCCCTCGGAGCTGCCGGCCTTTGTCATGTACTTCATAACATCGCCGGCATCGAGCTCCGGAGTCTCTTCCGCCTCGGAACGCTTCTGTCCCGCCTCTTCTGCCACAGCTTCCTCCTCTGCGGCGGGCTCTGTAAAGTCCTCATCATCGGCATGGATATTTCCGCAGGTAGTCACGCAGGAGACCGCAATGATGCAAAGAAGTATCCTTTTCAGCTTTCTTCCCATTCTATCACCGCCGTTCCGTCAGACTCTGAATCTGTAGGATATCTCGGTGTATACGGACAGTATGAATATCCATATCTGCTGCACCAGAGACATAAAAAGTACAAGGAGGAAAAGCATTATCAGCATCGCAGCTATTGTCAGTATAACTGCAAATACCGTCTTGCCCGGTGAGTACTGATGTACCGATCTGACTGCTGAAAACAGCAGTATGACCGTCCAGCCCACTCCTATTATCCTTATCACATTTATGAATACTGCCTCATCACGTATGAGCACATGAGAGAGCAGCACATTTACAAAAAGCTGCACGATATACGGTACAAGGGCGTATGCGCTGTATATGCATATATTCTTCATAGTGCCCTCACCGTCAAGGAGAGTGCAGACAGACCAGTTGCCCACAACCCAGGCAGCGAAAAGTACCACGCTCTTCACAAGATAGGGAACTATGCTGAAAGTCTTGTCATATGGGATGCCGAACTGGAAGCCGTAAAGTCTGCCGTCAAATACCTGTCCCACAAAGAGAAGGAATACTATGAAAAAGGCTATTTTCAAAGAGCCGGACTTCTTCCAGCGCATATCCTCAAAACCCTCGACAGGGTGAGTTACTGCGTGCTTTACCCATTGGCGCTGAGTAAGGTCCATCATATCGTCATTCCTCCTTTTCTTCAGTCTCCGTCACGGCTGCTCCGTGTTTTTTTCTGCGCTTCAGCACTATCACTGCGCCGGCAGCGATCAATATTCCCGCCGCTATCTTGCCGAAATGCTTTCTCAGGAACTCACGCCTGTACGCCTCAAATGCTTTGTCGTAAAGCTTTGGCGAATCTGCGAGCTTCGCATATTTCATTGCGCCCTTGTAGTCGCCCTTACGCAAAAGCGCAGAGGCAACTCCGATATAGGCTCTGCGGTAATTGCCGTCTCTTTTCAGCACCTCATACCACGGATCAAGGGCTTCCTCATAATATCCGTCATTGTAAAGAGCTGTTGCCTCATGTACAATAGCTCCGAAGGATGTCTCTGTGAATTCCGTTATCGTGTCCTTGGCCGAATCCAGTACATACAGTCTGCTGCCGTAGGATTCCACCGCAGCCGCAGTGTCAAATCCGCCCACCTGTCTCGCCTTGGTACCAACAATGAACATCAGGTTGCACTCCTCATCGTACTGGAAGATACGTCCTGTAGTCCTGTCAAGACAGTTTATAGAGCCGTCATCGGATATGTCGATATCCACGATGGCAGGCTTCATAAGCTTATTATTAGCGGTATCATACATAGGAGTATAGTCTCCGAAAGCCAGTTCAAGTCCGGCAAAGATATTCTTTCCTGCCGCATTGAGCTTCTTCACGGTATCAGTTGTCTGAGTGACGGACTGTGAGCAGGTGAATATAAAGTCGCCGTCTATATCAAAGCCTGATATTCCCGATGGGACATTCCTTGCCATGCTGGCCTTCTTCTCATCAGAGCGGAAGATGTTCTTTATATAATTGGTGATGATCTCGGCCGTAGGCTCAACACGGTTTGCGCCGTAAAAGCCGGTAAAATCTCCGGAAGGACTGAACATGGCGGCACCGGTGGTTATATTGTTGAGAACTACATATATATTTCCGGCCTTATCGGCAATGACCTTCTGCGGCAGGAAAGTCCTCTGCTGATCATACACATCGGATTCCGGCTTTCCCACCTCCAGCACAACGTTTCCATCCATATCAGAAACGAGCACACGGGAATTCTGATTGTCAGCGATATAGAGCCAATCTCGTTCCTCCGACACGAATACTCCGGCAGGCTTGCTGAGAGTTGTTTCAGAACCGTCCGGCATGATGAAGCGGTCGTATATTCTGACTGTCTTTTCAAGGGCATTATCTGCAACGATAATACGGTCGTTGCCGGTATCAGCAATATAGAAATTGCCCTCATGGTCGCAGAACAGGTCAGAAGGCTCATCCATAGGACCTGCGCCCAGATCCCTTCCGGAAATGCTCCTTTCAGCGGTATAGCCTGCCTGAGAGGGGATAGCCTCTCCCCAGCGGTCATAGTTGTAAACATCATAGGGCTCATCAGCATAAGCTGCTGCCGGAGACATTCCGGCAAGAAAAAGAAGGCCGGATAATACCAGCGGCAGAAATTTCAGCCGTTTATTCAATTGTCAGCCTCCCCTTTCCTGAGATATCATTCCTTTATTCCGGAATGAGCCATAGTCTCAATAACTTGCTTCTGTGCGATCATGAATACTATTATCGGCGGTATCAGCATGAATACCGCTGCCGCCATTGCAATACCGGCACGAGCCATTCCTGACGAAGCCGCCTGAGTTACCACTGTAGGCAGCGTCTTGTACTGCTCCTGAAAAACGAGAGCACCGGTCTGGATGTTCCATGCGGCCTGGAATGCAAAAATTATAAGCGTCATTAGTGCAGGCTTCTGATTCGGCATGACTATCTGCCAGCATATCCTGAAATAGCCTGCGCCGTCCACCTTAGCAGCCTCTATCATGGAATCAGGCACCTGACTTATGGACTGCCTCATGAGGAACAGTCCCATAGGTGAAGCGATAGACGGCAGTATAAGCGCCGCATATGTATCTATCATCCTGAGCTTTGCCATTACCATGTACTGCATTATGTATATTACATTGCTCTGGTACAGCAGGGCGATAACAATGATGTGATTGAGCAGCCTGCTGCCCGGAAATTTGCACTTTGCCAGAACAAATGCCGCCATGGAAGCAAATACACACTGACAAAGCGTAACTGTCAGCGTTACAAAAATGCTGTTGAATACATACCTTGAAAACGGCACTCTGTTCTGGTGCAGCACCTCAAACATATCCCGGAAATTGTCAAGCGTCGGTCTTACCGCATAGAGCTTCGGCGGGAATATGAACAATTCCTCCACCGGCTTTATGGACATTATGACTGTAAGATATATGGGCATAGCCATGAACAGTCCGAGCACTGTCAGGAATATAAAAATAGCAACAGTGCCGCCTATTTTCCGGCCGGCCTGTCTGTTGGAGGCCTTGAGTTTAGCAGTGTTTATCTGTGACATAGCCGGCCTCCTAATCCATATACTTGCTCAGCAGCTTGCTGATGAGCCTGTTCAGAGCATACATCACCACGAACAGTATCATGCATATTGCCGAAGCATAGCCCATTTCATATCTTACCCAGCCATAATCATAGGCGTGAGTCATTATGGTATGAGCCTTATAGTCTGTGCTTGGGAATCCCACCAGGTTCTGCGCCACTGTTCCGGCGGTGAAGGAGCTTACTATCTGCATTACCGCCGCAAACATGAGCTGAGGTCCCATTGAGGGGATAACGATGTATATAAGCTCCTGCCAGCGGGTGCGGATACCCTCTATCGCCCCTGCCTCATACATTGTGCGGTCTATATTCTGGAAACCGGCTCTGAGAGCGAGAAAGCCTGCTCCGAGGGATATCCAGAGCTGTACCACTATAGTAACTCCGAGGACATATCTGCCGTCAGTGAGCCACTGTACCGGCGCATTTATAAGTCCCAGATTTATGAGGAACGAATTCAGGTATCCGTTCATATCTCCGCTGAATATGAGCTGCCATACTGTATATACATTGGCCATGGACGGCGCATAGAATATGAGCGTGAATACAGTTTTAAGCTTCGGATGCAGCTCGTTTATGAGCCATGCCAGCAGGAAGCAGAGTATATAGCTTATAGGGCCTGTGAAAAGTGCGAACACAAGCGTTACTCTTATGGAGCGTATGAATATCTTATCCGAAAGGAAAAGTGTGGTGTAGTTCGACAGTCCCACATACTTCGGCGGCTGTGCCATATTGAAATCAGTGAAGCCCATGGGCAGTGACATAACTACTGGCACGACCGTGAACACTATGAAGAATATCATGAAAGGAGCAAGCATGGCATAGCAGGCCTTATTCTGTTTTATTGAGTGCCAGAGCGAGCTGCTTTTCTTTTCAGTGTTATTCTGAGCCATAGCTTTTCCTCCTTTCATAAAATATCATTCAAGTCCGAGATTCTTCCGCTTTCTTGTGATCTCCTCATTTATGTCCTTGTTATACCACAGCAGGGTATCACGGGGATTTTCGTTCTCATTGACAGTCTCACGGAAAGCGTTCATTATGTTTCGTGTTACCGCATAGGATGACGGTATCACAGGTATCTCCACAAGCTCCTCCTGCTGGTCACGCAGACGTGCAAGCTCGTCCTCAGACCATGAGAGCTGTCCGAGAGCCTCCACGTTGGCAGTGTCAAAGCGTCCCATACGGCCGAGAAGTCCCTCTATCTGCGCCGCAAACTGGACCTGTGTATCGGTCTCAGTGAACCATTTCACAAATTTCCATGCATTTTCCTTATTGCTGACCTTGTTGAATATTACTGCTCCTGCGCCGTTAGAATTAGCCGCATGGGAAACTGTTCCGTC
>LVAK01000174.1 GCA_001604035.1 Clostridiales bacterium Firm_05 | reverse complement strand
ACATCAGCCATCAATAAGGCCATCGGTAAGTGCTATTCAATGCAGAACGTTGACAGCGTGGTTGGCGAGCTTGCTGCAATGAACACTGACCTCGGAACAATGGATGACGAAGAGTCCAAGGACAGAGTTGAAAACGCTCCTATCGTTAAGCTTGCTACAACTATCATCGAGAACGCTTACAGAGCAGACTCTACCGATATTCATATCGAGCCTTTCGAAAAGTACACAAGAATCCGTATCCGTGTTAACGGCGACCTTGTTGAACTTATGAATATTTCAAGCGCAGTTCACAGCGCTCTTACTACACGTCTCAAGCTTATCAGCGGAATGAACATCGCTGAAAAGAGAATCCCGCAGGACGGACGTTTCTCACAGGTCGTTGACGGAACTACTCTTGATGTCCGTGTATCCTCACTTCCAATGGTACACGGTGAGAAGATAGTTATCCGAATCCTTTCAACAGGCCAGATCGCTCTTCGTAAGATCACAGACCTCGGTATGTCAGACTACAACTACCAGCTCTTTGAATCAATGCTTCGAGTTCCACAGGGCGTTATCCTTGTTACAGGACCTACCGGTTCAGGTAAAACAACTACACTTTACGCTGCTCTCGGTGAGATCGCAAAGCCTAACGTTAACGTTGTTACCGTTGAGGACCCTGTCGAAAAAGCTATCGATGGAATCAATCAGTGTCAGGTTAACCAGAAGGCCGGCATGACTTTCGCCGCAGCCCTTCGTTCAATCCTCCGTCAGGACCCTGATATCGTCATGGTCGGAGAGATGCGTGACTCGGAGACCGCAGATATCGGTATCCGTGCCGCTATCACCGGACACCTTGTTCTTTCAACACTTCATACAAATGACGCCGCTTCAACCGTTGTACGTCTTGTTGATATGGGAGTTGCTCCATACATGGTCGCTACATCACTTATCGGTGTTATCGCACAGCGACTTGTTAAGGTTCTCTGCCCTGAGTGTAAGACACCAAGAATGTCCACTGAGGAAGAAAATGAACTCATGCAGGTACCTCATTCTATACAGATATTTGAGCCATGCGGATGTCAGGCCTGCAATAATACAGGTTACAAGGGAAGAACCGCTATCCACGAGATCATCCACTGTAACACAGCTGTATCAAGTATCATAGCCTCTAACGGATCCAAGGAAGAGATCGAGGCTGCTGCTAAGGCAAACGGAACAAAGCTCCTTCGTGATAACGTTTCAGAGCTCGTTCAGGCCGGCCAGACTTCAATAGCTGAGCTTATCAGAACAACATACACTGTATAATTTTTAGGGAGGACTTTAGCAATGGGTGTTATAGAAATTCATAGAATACTGGATGAGGTTCGTCTTCTCGGATGCTCAGACCTTCATTTCACAGACAGGATCGCTCCTGTAGTTCGTCTTAACGGTACTCTCAGAACTATGCGTTCGCAGTATCCTGAAATGGACGAGGAGGAAATACTCGACATCGTTCACCAGATGACAAACGATGCTCAGCAGACAAGTATCAACAACCATCACGATACCGACTTCTCGTTTCAGACAAGAAGCGGCTACCGTCACCGTGTTAACGTATACTTCCAGAAGGGCAAGCCTGCTATCGCTATCCGTCTTCTGAGAAACGATATCCCTACTCTTGAGGATCTCGGACTTCCTCCGATACTTGCAGATTTCGCTATGCGTCCTCGTGGACTCGTTCTCGTAACAGGTCCTACCGGTTCAGGTAAGTCTACAACCCTTGCAGGTATGATCGACTTCGTTAACCTGAACAGAAGTGCTCACGTAATCACTGTTGAGGATCCTATCGAGTACGTTCACGAGCATAAGAGATGTATGGTAAACCAGCGTGAGATCGGCGACGACGTTCCCGACTTCGCTCTCGCACTCCGTGCTGCTCTTCGTGAGGACCCGGATGTAATCCTCGTAGGAGAAATGCGTGACTTCGAGACTATCCAGGCTGCTGTAACCGCTGCCGAGACCGGACACCTCGTAATGTCAACACTTCATACAACATCTGCCGCTGATACTATCAACCGTATCATCGACGTTTATCCAGAGCACCAGCAGCAGCAGATCAGAACTCAGCTCGCTAACAACCTGGTAGGCGTTATCTCTCAGACACTTATCCCCAAGAAGGACGGTACAGGACGTATCGCCTGCATGGAGATCCTTAACGTAACCGACGCTATCTCAGCTATGATCCGTGATAACAAGATCCATCTTATCCAGTCTGCTATCCAGACCGGTAAGCAGCAGGGCATGATGTCCCTCGACCAGGAGCTTGCAAGACTTACTGCTAAGAATATCATCGGTGAAGTTGACGCTATTGAAAAGTGTCAGGATAAGCAGGAGTACTACAGATTCCTCAGCCAGTTCGGCGGCTCACCTACAGGCGGCATGAACGTATAATAAAGTTACCGAAGAGCAGACTTTGGTCTGCTCTTTTTATATTATAATGTAGGAGATTTACTGCCGCAGAGGGGGTATATGAAAAATCAATGGGGAGAAATACCGATATTTTTGTGTCAGGCTGTCAAGAATTTTCTATAAAAAACCTTTAAAAGCATCAAAAATCACCCTCAAAAAGCAATATACGCAGAGTAATATAAAAATGACGGTATACGCATTGAAATATTAAAAACGTAAAAACAAAGCAAATAATTTTACTTATTCACAGAACGTTGTGCATTTTGACGGAAACATGAAAAAAAAAGTGCCTATTTACCGTTTCAATGTAAAAAATGCGTTTTTAGCCATTTTTTTTTAAGAAATCTGTTGACATTCTATGAATAAAGTGCTATACTATAATCACAGGGAAGGGAAAGGGAGACAACCTAAAGGGAGATCTCCGGAGCTGATCGAACCGAAGAGGTCAGGTCAGAACCCAAGGAAATCTACCAAGGGTATATATTCCCCGAACCAAAATAACGTGTGATGGTTAAAGGCCACACAAATTTTTAATAAGGAGGGTTTTCTTATGAAAACTACAAAGAAAGGTTTTACACTTATTGAGCTCATCGTTGTTATCGCTATCATCGGTGTTCTCGCAGCAATCCTCGTACCTGCAATGCTCGGTTACGTAAAGAAGTCCAAGATCTCTTCTGCTGATTCAGCTTCAAGCTCACTTGCTAAGGCTGGTTCATCCATGATGATGGATCTCGAGAACAAGGACAACCAGGATATTTCTGGTACATACTGGATCGATGGTACTTCAATCGGTGCTAAGGCTGCTGCTTTTGGTCAGGGTTGCCAGATCGATGCTAACGGCCAGGGCAAGGTTGCTGATTACGTAAAGAACTACTTCAGCGATATCTCAAAGTGTAAGCACGCTGGTATCTACTTCGTAGACGGTACAGCTGTTGGTGCATACGTTAACACAGACGGTACATACTACGGCACATATCCAGGCGGACTTATCACAGCTTCTGATTATAAGATCGGCGGCACAAAGCCTTCAAACAGCGATGTTAGAAATAAGGTAACTGCTAAGGTTTCTCAGACTTGATCGAGTTCAGTAAAACCTGAATCTAATTAACTTAATAAAAGGACCTCTCTCGAAAGAGAGAGGTTTTTTTTAAGGAGTTCAGATGAATAGGAACGGTGTAATAATTACAGGTATAGTTTGTGCCGCAGCAGGAATTGCTGTGGGTATGGGCACAATGTACGGCATACAGAAGAAAAAGATCGATTTTGCCAAAGAAAACAGCGTTCTCATGGAGGTACAGCAGATACTTGATGAGAACGGCAAAAAGCTCCCGGAGGGAGTTGATCCAAAAAAAGCTTCCGCTAAGGGGTATATGTCCCTTTTCGATATGTATACAGCCTATGTTGACAATGATGAAGAAGCGGAAGATTCCGAGAATAAGAAAATTGATGTCGAAGCTGAAATGATAAACGGAAATGTTCTTTTAGCTAAGATAAACGGCTTTGCAAGTGTAACAAGTATAAGCTTCAGCGAAAAGGTCGAGCCGCTCATACCAGATGCTTCCGGATTGATAATTGATCTGAGAAATAATGGCGGCGGCGAAATTGGTGAAGAAAATTTGATCTCCGATCTGTTTTTAAAGACCGGAGTTGTACACTGCTTTATTGACAATGAGGATGACTATGACTTTGTGATGGGTGACAGTGGAAATGAGTACTCGCTGCCGATAGTTATTCTTGTCAATGGAAAAACTGCAAGCGCATCAGAGATGATGACGGCGCTGTTTATGCAGAACTATGAAAATGTGACCGTTGTTGGAACTCAGACCTTTGGAAAAGGAGTTTTCCAGGACATTCAGCCTTTGAGTAACGGCGACGAGATCAAATATACAAATGGCTATTACACAGTAGGGGATTGGGAATGCTATAACGAGATAGGTATCACCCCCGACATCGTTCTTGAAATGGACGAGTCGCTCATAGGGACCTTCGGCGATACACAGCTGAAAAAAGCCCTTGAATTACTTGGCTGATTGCACAATAACAGGTGCAGAAATTTGTGAGTAAAATGCTTAGATTTTTATTGACAAATTATGAATTGTTTGGTATAATGTAATTGAACATTTTAGTTGGAGGTGTTTACATGAAAACGAAGAGTAAAAAGGGCTTTACACTGGTCGAAATGATCATTGTAGTTACTATAATTGGTATATTAGTTGCGATCCTTATTCCTACATGGAGTTATTTTATAACACAGGCGAGGCTCAGTACACAGAATAACAATTCACGAGTTATATTTAATGCCGCTCAGAGTGAGTGCATAAAGTATAAGTTCAGAGACCGTGAGCTCAACAAGGAAATTGAAATGCTGGAGAAGAGGAAAACTAAAGAGACCGGCGAAAAACTTGCTGCTACAAATGCAAAGATAGAAGAAGATAAGGAAAAGCTTTATTTCGGTACAACCTCAGATGATTTCTATTATTACTGGGATGGAAAGAAAGGCTATGCCTGCGACGCTTCTCTTAACTCAGCCAATAAGAGTGCAGCTCTTGATGAGGCCTTTGGTAAGGCAGTGAATAACAAGGTTGAAACTCCTGAAGAGGTAGTTTACAAGATCCATATAAAGAACTATCAGGTTCTTTCAGTTGTTTGTGCTAAGAACGACAAGGATCGTACACTTGGTTCATATCCGGAGCAGCGTTCAAAGAAGAGTTCTACTGCTATAAAGGGCTTCTCATTTGCAGATGCTGAGCATACTGTAAAAACTCCTACTACATGACAAATAAGAAAATTCACATCCCTGCGAGTGCAGGGATGTTTTTTTGTATGTTGGTTTATATATAATGGTGGATGTTCAACACTTTGTATGGGAGAATGTGGAAAAGTTTGTAGTTGACAAACCCGAATAAAGGTGATATAATAATAAAGCTGTCGACGGAGGAGTCAAGCGGCG
>LVAK01000173.1 GCA_001604035.1 Clostridiales bacterium Firm_05 | reverse complement strand
CAGTACAGCGCTGTTATCTGTTCCGTGTTTGATCCTCTCATGCAAACCTCCTGTTCCGAACACATTCGTTCTGGAATCAAACCGAATAGGATACACACACAGTATATCACCACTCGGCTCTAAAGTCCAGAACTTTTTTCAGCTTATTTTCTCGCCGTTTATAAGGTGCTTTATCTTATCTGCGACTGTTTCGTGTTCACTTTCCGGAGACATGAACACGAGACTTACTTCAAACTTCTGACCGTCGACGATTATTGTTTTGTCGACAAACTGTATTTCTTCATGTTTATTCTCTTTCATTTGAACTCCTTTCATGTCACACAATTTATAACGAATAATTTTGCTGAAATTTCTTCCTGACACCTGTAATATTTCCCGTAACACAGCCTAAATCAGGCTTTTCACGAATGATTGACTCCTATAATTCGGGCGTTTAATAAAATTGACTCCTTTCTCCCTGATGTGTAAACTCCGATTGTTCGGCGGGCTTTGCCCGTCCGATGTGATCTGGCAGGCGCTTTGACGCCAGCCTTTAACCAGCAAACTGAAAAAGGGGCTCGGGTTCTCCCGTTTTCAGCGGCAGGCGGAATGCCGCATGCGATGCTTGCCTTCCCAGAAGGGAAGATTTTTGTCACTCGCCGTGGCTTCTTTCCTCCGCGGATATATCCTCGCATGTACTCGACGTTGCGCAACAATCGCTTTCAACGATAGTGGTGGGCTAACTACCCGATTTCTGTACTGGCGGCACAAATCAGCTCACGGCGCGAGTTTGAACTCGGGGACGACTATTCCACGTTCAGCAGCTATTTTGGCTCTAAGACGCTCGGCGTATTGCTGAATAACATCGTTGATGTTCACGCGCATTATCGGTACTGGCATTCCGTCTACTATTGCGTACTCCGAGCCATCACCCGAAACGCTTTTGCCGTCACCCTTATCCATGCCGTCACCCGACTCAGATGACGTATCTATGACGTTTGCAAACTCTTGGGTGACGGCTAGACAGATGTTGTCTCCCCACATCATTCTGCCGTCACCGCTGTCACCCGAACGGTCATAGTACAGTCTGAGCTTGCGCTTACCGTGACTGCGCTCGATACGGAAACTCAATCCGTAGCCTTCGAGCTCAACGCCGTGCTGCATGAGCTTTTTCGATATCATATTGCAGGGGATAGTCAGATGGAAGCGCTTTTCAAGTTCAGAGCTCAGCTCCGTTGCAGTTGTTGTCTTCTCAGTTTTTCCAACCATGAAGTCGTGCAGGACGAACGCAAATATGTCGGGCTGCTTCTGCATTGGCGGAGCGGTAACAGTCCAGCGGCTGCCGACCATTTTCAGTGCTATGTTGCAGGCTTCTATGTCGCGGCCAACAACGCTTAGCGTTGCAAACGGCTGAGACCTGTCCTCACGTTTGAGAACAAAGCTGCCGTCAGCGCAGCCAGTTATTCCACTCGTGCCTGATATCATTTTGAACGGGTTGCTATCCCTGCACTTGCGAAGGTGATGAACGAGCAGTATCGCAATACCGAGTTCGGCAGCAAGATCTTTCAGCACACTCATCTCGCGGTAGTCGGAAGCGTATGTCTGCTCGTCGCCCGAGCGAACCTTTTGGAGCGTGTCGATGACTACGATTTTCAAATCATTGTGTTCTATTTTGAAGTCACGTATCTGATCCTCAAGTCCGTTGCCTATCGTATTGGCGAGCAGGGAAAAGTACAGCTTGTCAGTCGGCTCGTCGGTCAGCTCATAGACGCGGTTCTGCATCCTGATGTAGCTGTTCTCAAGACAAAGATAGAGCGCTGTTCCCTGTATAGTTTCGCGCCCTATCACCTTTTCTCCCTTGGCGATACTGAGGCAGATGTCGAGAGCCAGCCACGATTTGCCGACCTTCTGATTGCCTGCAAGGATAAATAATCCCTGCGTGATAAGACCGTCAACGAGAAATTCCATAGGTCTCATCAGCGTTGTCATAAGTTCTTCACAGCTCATAGTTTCAAGTTTTTTCATATGATTTCTCCTTTCAGCTTCGGTTTTTATGCGTGTGGGAAATTCATTTTCATCACCCCCGAGACAAACAAAAAAGCGCACAGCAGTCCGTGACGAACCACTGTGCGCTTTAAATTATTTTTTGACAATATAAAAAGGCAGAGTGATGCCTTCGCATTACTCTGCCTTTATCAACTTTAATACGAGTACGATAGTCTGCAAAATGGCATAGTTAGCTCTTTGATCACCATTTTTACAAACTAAACATCTAACAACTGAACCGTCATAAGTGACGGTTCGTATCCCCGCAGGGATACCTTATCATGACTATGCGCCATGACGTTTTCCTCATTCCGAGGCTTCTGATATTCTCCTACACGCATACGCATGCACCCTCCGAAGCCGGGAACACATCAGCTGAAGGTCGTCCTTGACCTTCACATAGCTCTTTGTCTCTCTGCCCTTACGGAGTCAGAGCCGCACGTACGGACGGGCGCGCAAGTCAGCTGTCATCGCCATTATAGGAGCGGCATGGGGAGTCCACAATTTTGTATTTTAGAGTCCCGTATCACTCAGCTGAGTACTATCGGTCATCCTTGACTCGACTCGCTGAGTCTCTCCTACCGCCTTCACATAGTATTCAATAATCGCTCGCTCTTTCGAGGTCATGGCGTACGGAAGCTCGCGGCTTGTCGGTTTTTGCCGGCACTGATCTTGCTGCACACTGATGTGTTGATATTCAATTTTCAAGCTGCTGGTCCTACTCGGGGACATTATCATCATAACACGGAACAATAGTTTTGTCAATAGCATTTCAGAAACTTTGTTCTTATGTACAAATGTTCGATTTTTTGAGGAGGTCCTCAATACGCATTGCGCACAAATTCAAGCTCCCTAATTGAAAATATTACTTTATCATTTGATTTTGATATATGTTTTACCAGCAATATCAAGATGTCTCCAGTCATTTGTTTCGTCTGTGGCGATATCCAACTGCTTTTGGGCGAAGCGCGTACTGTAGCCTTTGTTGAACTTCATACGGAACAGAGTTTCAAGGTCAGTGATGTGATTTGTTATAATTGGCAGGTCATACTCTTTGCATATACGTTCGATAAGCTTCATGTCAAAGTTGTAGTGGGCAGTTACCAGCTCGCTGTCACAGCAGAACACAATGAACTGCAAATAAGCATCTTCCATTGTTGTTCCATAGTTTTTCAGCGTATCATTAGAGATTCCCAGAACCTCAGAAACACTGTCCGAAAGGACAGCTCCGCTGTTGACATATTCAAAGGAACGGTCGGTAGGAACTCCACTAACGATTTTAGAGCAACAAAACTTACTATTTCAGAATCATCATCCAGACCATTGGTTGTAATGTCTATAGGATAACGGCTCCGATTTCGTTGCCATCGGCAAAAACTGGCGTTTTTTCGTGATTATACCGTCACCCTTAACCACAAATGTCGTTCCTCTCATTTTTACAGTCACCCAGTTATCAAAGCATAGCTGACTGTATTTATATATATACCGATGAGAAACAGAAAAAATGAAGATTTCAATAATCGAGAAGCAAATATTTGTGTGCGTGTACAATTCATGAGAAATAAAATTATTTTTACTTGGCAATACTTACTATTTTGTAAAAAAGAAAAATCCTCACAGCAAACTAATGCTGTGAGGAAAGTGGGCGTTGTATGATTGCTTTGAGTGAGTTTTAGCTAATACTGTTCAAATAACCAAAGTATATGTTCGTCGTATTTCTTGTATAATAATCCGAATTATTCCATATGTGATTGCGCCTGTGTTTCAGACTTGTTTCATTCAATTACAATGAGATATCGATTAACGTAATTGTAATCAATGAATGCCTGTATATTTATTGTGCCTATATTAAATTCTGCACCGCTATCAGCTATATTTATTGAGATATGCCATGGGGATAATTATATCTGATCATCATATTATTTATGCCGCCTGAAGGAACTCATTCAGATTCAAGATCTGCACACAGTCAATTGAACTAACATTTCCATCTGTAAACTCAAATACTTCAACACGATAATCATTGCCCCAGGCTCTGTAATAAAAGTCACATATTCTGATACTGTCTCCGTTGTCGCCAATATGAATTATAATGTCATCATTTTCACGGCTTATTGTTATATCTTCAACAGTTATTCCTTCTCCGAAAACTATTCTGTCACTGCTTGAAGAAGTATTGTACTCATCAATAGCATCATTTCCATCACCAAGGTTGAAGATATATGTATCATTTCCTTCAGCACCATAAAGCATATCATTGCCCTTTCCGCCGATAAATGTGTCATTTCCTTCATAGCCGAAGATCTCATCATCTTCATCAGAACCAATCAATGTTGAATCATGATTTCCGAAATCATTATAATCCTTAATGATTCCGCTGCCGGTTATTGTAAGAGAAATATTCTCATAATCAGACTTTGTCTTTTCTGTTCCGTCTGCAAATATGAAGCTCTCTATGCGGTAGTCATATCCCCATCTCCTGTCAAAGAAATCGATGATTCTAATGCTGTCGCCGTTATCACCAACACTGAGTATCATGTCATAGTTATCACGATCTATCCTGATATCATCTGCACTTATTCCTTCTCCGAATACTATCTTATCTGAACTTAATGATGAACTCTCCTCAGTAATTGTATCATTTCCATCACCAAGGTTGAAGATATATGTATCATCACCATATCCGCCGTTAAGGAGATCATCACCTTTTCCGCCGATAAATGTGTCATTTCCTTCATAGCCGAAGATCTCATCATCTTCATCAGAACCAATCAATGTTGAATCATGATTTCCGAAATCATTATAATCCTTAATGATTCCGCTGCCGGTTATTGTAAGGGAAGCGTTCTCATAATCACTCATTGTCCTTTCAGATCCGTCTGCAAATATGAAGCGTTCAACACGATAATCGCTTCCCCAGCTTCTGAAGTAGAAATCTTTTATTCTTATTCTGTCGCCGTAATCTCCGATATAGAGTATCATATCACGATTATCACGGTCTATCCTGATATCATCTGCACTTATTCCTTCTCCGAATACTATTTTATCTTGGGATGACTTGGTATCGTACTCAGAAATAATATCATTTCCATCACCAAGGTTGAAGATATATGTATCATCACCATATCCGCCGTTAAGGAGATCATTACCTTTTCCGCCGTATATTATCTCATTTGAATATGCCCCGTTTATTTCTTCATCAGCATCTGTACCAAAAATAGTAATAGTTGTATCCATGTCGTTAAACAGCTTTTCATATTTCTGTGAAACAGCGGAATACTTGTCCTTGAAAGCTGTATAAGCCTCTGTACCATGCTTCTTATCAAGGTATTTCAGGTACTTGCCGAAGTCATACAGGCATACATCAACATTCGTTCCGTCTTCTATACAGATATCCAGAATAAATTCGAGTAATGCTGTATTGATAGTAACATTGCCTTCATTATCACGCTGAACGTTACATATGTCCTTAAATCGCTGCCGTTGAACTGGATGATAAGGTAGTTATAATAGATGCTTTCAATGGAATTATATAACGCCTTGAGAAGATCAGCAGCAAGTCCGTTAGGAACTGAACCTGAAACGCTGTTGAATTCGTGTCCCATAAACTGTTCGATAACATGAAGATCTCTTGCGTCAATGTTCGGTCCACGGCTGTCTTTTTCGATATTTTCAGAACCGGTCATTTTGTACATTATCTTCTTGAGATAGTACTTCTTCACTTCAACTGTATCTGCTAAGCAGAATCTGAAACAGAGCTCAGCGAGCTCACCGTTTTCATCATCATATAATGCCTGATCTATATTCAGAACATTTCCGTTGGTATATGCTCCATTATGCATTGTATCTGCCGAATGAACAGGGAGAAGGAATTCACTAATCTTTCTTTCGCTGCTGTCAATAAATACAGCCTTTGCAGATTCTGCCTCTACCGCTATTCCGTCATAGTCGACTTCCTCGTGGGTGATATTGCGGAGATCAAAGGCTGTTATGCCAAGTTCAGTAAGTGTCTTCAGCTCATTGCTGCCTGTAATACCATTGTGATCGGCGTCTATCCATATCATAAGGCTTCCAAAGCAGGCGTCATTGCTATCGATAATACTGTCGCCGTTATCGTCAAGGCTTAAAAGTGCTTCAAATCCTGTGGCAGACATATTTCCGTCCGGCATTGTAAATCTGTCGCCGAAAAGCTCGCTGCCGTCGTCTATGATACCGTTTTCGTTTACATCAAGTGCCAGGAATCCATCCTCTGTGCCAAGCCATGCTGCCTTTTCTGCAAATCCGTTGGTGTCGAGGTCGAAGTATACTCCGTCATCATTGGAGGTGATCTCTATCCTCTCGCCTCCGTTGAGATGTATCGCAAGCGGATCTCTTGTTGCAGGCTGTTCCTCGGCTGCCTTATAGTCGTCTTCGTGGCCTTTCATATCTTCGTTTCCGGAATTATTATCGTCATTTTCTTCGTTGCTTCCGTCGTATTCAGGGTCATCGGAGCTATAATTCCAGATATCATTATATAGCATCAAAAGATTGGATGCATCATCATTTGGTCCAATTGCACAAGCAGCTATAAAAGAACTTGCAATATATTCTGCCTCTTCTGCATCTTTTAAATAGTATTTTCCAGCTTCACACATTGCGAGTATTTCCGTAGCTACTGCTATTGCTTTGTGCAAATTATTAGATGTAACTATTTCCTGTACTAAATTACCTGATTTATCAATTTCAAATATTGATCCGCCTATTAATCTGAGCGTTGTAGATAACGCAAATTGTGTAGCATAAGCAAGCTTTTCTGCCGGGGAAGGAAAATAGCCTCGGCTTCTGCGTTTCTTTGCTTCAAATGGCTCTTCATCTTCAAGATTTACTGGTTCTTCATCGTATTCGTAGGCTCCATTCTCTGCTTCCTGGCGGTCTTTTTGAGGGACCGGGATTCCTGGAGTTTTAAATGCTTTTTTAGCGCTTCTTGTAAAGCTATAAACAATCAGTCCGTTATCTAATTGTTCATATTCTACGTCATATGTTACAAATTCTTCCCAAGAAACGCCCGCTTCATAGCAATCAAGAGTTAATTTAAAGCTAAAAGAAGAATTTTGAATGTTTCCAGGAGATTTAGAGCCATATTCATAATTAGGATTAGCATTAACATAATTTGTCAGCTGCTCAAAGCCCTTTGATTTGTTCTTATCTCTATATGATGGCGGTTTTACCTCCCATAAGTAAGTAACCTTATCGTCTTCGTTTTCATAAGAAATATCAGCGAATCCATATTTTCCATTGGCATAATCAATTCTTTTTTCTCCATGGTCAACAGTATTATTTGGATTCGACCATATATTATTTTGAACTCTCTTATGTATCTCGTTATATGGG
This sequence comes from Clostridiales bacterium Firm_05, assembly GCA_001604035.1. Lineage (GTDB taxonomy): Bacteria > Bacillota > Clostridia > Oscillospirales > Ruminococcaceae > Ruminococcus. The sequence continues at coordinate 1,064 of LVAK01000173.1, read as the reverse complement.
AGGTGATCATAGTCATGTAGAACATACCAATTATTAGTTTGAGATTTAGTGTCAATGTAGATATCTGGTTCAGATGAAGTTACATCAGTTATAGCTTCTGGATCATCACATTGATCACCAATTATTGCATCCTTGTATTTCAGTTTAGTAATTGTTTTAGAAGCGGCTTCCCCTGGTTTAATAATAATTGAAGGTATTATTAAGATTATAGGTAAGATCATACATAAGATTCTTTTAAATAAATTGTTAGTTTTCATGAATAGTTCCTTTCCTATCAAATATTAAGTCGAAATTGTCTGACAAAATTATAAATTTTTTAATATCAAAGAGTTCTTTTTAGCATTTATCTCTGCATTTTCAATTGATTTTTTGTTGTTTATAAGTTGTTTTACTTCCTGTCTTATTTCAGAATCTCTTTCTTCAAGTGTAACATTTGCCTTTTGATTGAAATTTTTTTCGCTGAATTCAAAAGAATTAGTCATTATTGTTTTGTTGTCATCTAATAGATTATCTAATTCCTTAGCTTTTATAAAAAGATAGGATTCATTACAAAAAAGAGTCCCGTCAAATTGATCAGTTTCCTGGTTTACTATTAAACAAAACGGAACAAATCGGAATAAAAATCTGATAGCAGAATCTACATCAATAACTTTATCCAATTCTGGAATTATCCATTGTTTTACTCTTTCCAGTGCAACAGAGAAACAATTATAGACCTTTTCGCAATCATTCAGATCATTAATAAAATACCGCGCCATAGCTATTTCTTGTTTTCTGCTGTAATCTTCAGGGAATGCACGTCTATAAAAGATTCCTATATCACGAAGCCAATGTCCAGCATCAAATTTCGGATTCTTTGAAAAATCAATTTCTTGCTTATAAATAGTAGCAATACCACCATAAATGATAAAAGTATTTGTTCCGCAAGATTTTTCGCTTGTCAATGTAATTACATGAGCTATCTCATCGTTTATAACACGAACGAAATATGGATATTTACTTTTTACAAGTTTGAATCCCAGCGGTTCAAGCGCCTGACCGAATACCTGCTTGAATGCCGCATT
>LVAK01000172.1 GCA_001604035.1 Clostridiales bacterium Firm_05 | reverse complement strand
GAACCTTTCCTCAGAAAGGTTTTCCCCGAGTAATTACCGTATACTTCTATATGAGCATCACACTTAAAAAGGGGGACAGTTTTATAAGGAGGTTTATATAAATTTGAACGAAAAAGTCATCAGCTCTGTTCGCTTACGAGTATAGATGCACGATTCTGGATCATATCAGCAGCTTCCTTAGCGGACTGCTCACCTGCAAAGTATGCGTCTATCTCTTCCTGGATTATATCCTGAACACCCTCAGGGACATAATCATTAAGAACAGTGGAGTTCTTCACATAGTCATAGATATAGTCTCTTTCTTCCTTTGTAAGCGGGGTGATCTTCTTTTCTATGCCGCCGATCTCCATTGTATTGCCGTTCGGATAGTATTCCTTCTCGCCCTTTTCATTGATATAGAAAGGCTCATCCATAGCTTCATCGAGTTTCTTTTCAAATGCTGCAGTAGTTACAGGCAGCTCATACATATTCTCCTGATACTCTTCAGTAAAGAAATTCTTGATGAAATTCCAGCATTCATCCTTGCTGGGAGAATCATTCATTATTGCCATAGTATTATAGGAAGCAGACATTATAGCGCCCTTGCCGGGATAGCCGACCAGACTGATATCCTCGCCGAAATATCCTTCTTTGTAAGTATTGTATTCATGCATATCGTACATATACCATGAGTTCAGGAGTGCCTTATCATTGAGGTATGCAAGATCACGCTCCTTCAGATAGTTTTCCCAGTCTTCATCTGTCATATTCTCAAAATCATATTCCTTAGGATCTTCCGGGAACTGATTGCAGAATTCAAGTATCTTTATAAAATCAGGATCGTCAAAGCTGCACTTGCCGTTTTTAGCATCAACAAAGCTGTATATCAGCGGCCAGCACATCATGAGAGCGCTATCCTTACAGTCATCTTCAGTAAATGAAGCACCCTCCGGACGATTCTTGTATGCCTCGATCATGTCATCAAGGCTCCAGTTGTCATGGTCGCAGAACTTTTTCTTGATAACCCATGTCTCAATGCTGATACTCGGGCTGATCTGTACAAGCTTACCATCCTGTTCAAAGGCATTGAGCGCACTTGGAAGGAACATATCCTTTTTGACTTCAGTATCCTTATCCATAAATTCATACATATCTGCAAGGGCATTCTTATGGGCAAGCTTTTCTATGAGGTACTGATCGCCGATTATCATCATATCAGGGCCCTTGTCAGCGATTATATCCTTTTCCAGCTCATCAGAAGAAGCTATAACAGCTTCCTTGCCGTCGCCGTATTCATTGAACTTTGAGTAATCAGTGATCTGGATACGATAGCCGTTAGCCTTCTTATTATACTCAGTTACCATGCTTGTGATAGTCGGATCCATACCATCGACCGCAAGAGTGATTATCTTTGTAGACTTCATTTCATCAGCATTGCGTGCTGTAAGACGTGAGAATGAAACTGTTGCGCCTTCGCCGCCTGTTTTATAGTTATAGCTGGTCTCAGCAAGAATGAAATCGCCCTTGTCAACAGGAGTAACAGCTGATACCTTCTGGGGATCGATATCGGAGTTTACATAATTGACCAGTTCTTTGAACTCTCCGTTGGCAAATCCTAAGAAACCGTTGTTGCCGGAGGCATAGATATCGTAGTCGCCGTTTCCTCTTATAAGTCTCAAGTAACCGCCTTCCTTGATCTCTACAGGATCTCCTATCTCGCCGCTGCCGTCAGAATTAAGTATATGGAGCTCCAGCGTATTCTCGCCGTATCCTGTAATAGCCAGTGAGCCGTCAGATGTCAAAGCTGCCGAGCTAACATAATCTATACCGTCCACAGTGATATCGTCAGAGAACTTTCCTTCCTTATCCATAATGGTATAAACCGTGCTGTCTTCTCCATAATGACCGATAAGGAACTCATCTCCATCAAGAGCAAGAAGATCTGTAGTGTAATAATATCCATCCTGATCCTTCAGATTTTCGACATCCAGCTCTTTTTCATCCACCTTTTTTCCGTCAAGATCATAGGTCAGGAGCTTATAGGTGTGTTTGGTACCCTTTTCAAAGGCCACCTCATCGAAGTCTTCGTAATTGAAATCAGGATTCCACCATTCCGGTGCCTTCATATTGCCGTAGTCGGCGATATCAACTACTGCGAATATCTTACCGTCATTATATTCAGTCCTGTAAGTCACTTCGCCGTTAGCCGGCTTACCCATATCAAGCTTCAGCTCCTTGGGAGAACCAAGAGAGGTATCTGTAAGATAGAATACACTTGTCTGTTCATATGTTTTATAATCTATTTTATAGCCGCCGATAAGGAGCTGATCCTTGTCCGGGATGTAATTGATGCTTTCAACATCATCGAGATCAAGGTCAGCCGTAAGCGGCTCGGAGCGGTAGGAGTTATTGAGTACCTTATCTGCTGTAGGAGCTTCCTTGGAAGAAGCACTCTTTCCGCATGAAACAGCTGAAACTGCAAAAACAGCTGCTGAAACGAATGCGGAGGCTCTGAGTAATGATCTTTTTTTCATAATGATGATCCTTTCTTATTTTTTTATATATAACTTTCCTTTGTTTTGCCTTTTTCAGGCGCTTATATCCGGTATATCCGGCTTTTTGTCTTTTTTTATAGTTTTTCTTAGTTTCAGCCACAGGTCTGAAAGCTTCTTTCGCAGCATTCCTTTCCTGCGCCTTGCAAATATGAACAGCTTTGCTATGAGCCATAGTCCTGTCAGTATGGGGATGATGCTGATGATCCTCCTCATACCGTAATAACAGGACAATCTATATTCAACGATCCTGGAAGAATTCTCCCAGAAGGGATAGCTTATTTCATCGTCCTTTATCACTGATCGGTAGAGCTTCCCGAATTGTTTTGCCCTTTTTTTCGGATCGAAGCGTTCAGTATTATTGACGACCTCCATCTCATTGGTATATCTTCCCTTGAAGTAGTCACTGATAGTATTCTCTGCGAAGTTTTCGACCGGCTCCGGGACAATACACTCATAGCAGGTTATCTTGCTGAATTTGTTTTCGGTCTGCGGATCTGACAGCATATCCGTTCCCGAACCGTCATTATATACTCCCGCCATCATTCCCGCATCAGCGAAGGATGTTCCTCCGGAGAGCTTTCCGGCAGTTTCGTATGACACATATGCCATAGGCAGCTTCCCTATGCATTTCTTCTCGGCTGAGGATGAAGGCTGCTCGATAACTCCGGCAATATAAAGCTTGATGTTATTGATATATATATTCTTGCCGGCGATATCGGATGAACCATAAAGCGCCCATGCCAGCTCCTTGTCGATCACAGCGCCGTCCTGCATGAGATCATCGTCACTGAAGTAAGCACCGCTTATCAGTCTGAAATCATGGAACAGAAAGAAATCTCCGCCTGCCGCAATCAATTCGGCATCTGAACGTCCCACACGATCGCATTTCACGCTGTATTTTCCGAGCGGAGCGCTGTATGCCTGAGGCACCAGCTTCTTTCCATCCTCCGATACTATTGAGGAATCCTTGAGCTTGCTCATCAGTTTACTGTAAAGGCCTTTGGCATCATTCTTTGAAAAGTCTGCGTTCTCTGAAAAGAAGCAGCTCATCTGTATGAACTTGTCACTGCTGTCACAGCCCCAGCGATGAGCGGCCATATTCCAGCTCTGCGACTTTGCAAGGGAGCCTCCGGCTGCTGTCAGAACTGCCATAGCGGCAATGGCTGCTGCATTTATGACAGCGGCAGCGATATACCGCTTTTTTATACGTTTCCAGATACGTTTTTTCATAAAGCGCTCACCGCCTTACTTATCCTTCATGCGGACCTGATCTCCGGGATCTACGCTTTTGCTTGCAGCGGTTATCAGATAAGCATCACGGTCAAGAGCAGCGCTCACAGCACTCGATGTCTCATCAGAGGCAAGCTCTTCGACCTTGACCTTCTCTGCATAGTAGCGGTTGCCGAGAGGAGAGTTCTTCTCCCTTACGATGAGCACGTATTTTCCGTCCGAGCCCTCTTTTACAGCGCTCCTCGGAACGATAGTATCATAATTTGCCGAGCCGCACGGAATGGAGAGCTCAATGGATGTACCTGAGTCAACATCACCGGTGACATCGAATACCAGCACCTTATTGTTTGAATCACTGCTGCTGTTCTTGATGTCCTTTAACACAGCCTCTATATCACCGTTCCAGTTATTGATGATCTCAGCCTTGGCGCCCTTCTTGACCTTCTTTGCCTTCTCAGAAGAAACAGTCACCTCAACGGTAAAGCCTTCGTCAACAAGGTCTATGACTGCCATAAGCTGGTCAGGAGTAGTTGTATCATTGGGCTGAACTTCTACAGTTCTTACAACACCGTCATACTTGGATTTTACCTCAACAGTGCCGTTTTTCTTCTTCATCTTTTCCAGCTCAGCCTTTGTGGAATCTATCTTTTTCTTCTTGGCTTCCATGTCAAGGTTGTTCTTCTGTGAATCCACAGCGTCATCGTTCTGAGCCTTTGCAAGGGCTGCAACAGCATCATCGAGGGCATTCTGCTTTTCCTGAACATTGGCAACACATTCCTCATAGGAAAGAGTCTCGCCTGTTCCTGTGCTCTCGCTATCCGGAAGTCTCGACTTTACATCGTCAAGAGCGTACTCTGTATCTGCAAGCTGTGCTGAAAGATCGCTGCGGATAATGCTCTTTTCGTTCGCATAAGCATCTTCTGCCTGAGACTTCGCAGCCTCTTTAGCATTTGCATCAGCAAGTGCGGCAGTGATAACGCCCTCATCCATTCCGCTGTCAACTGCATTGGAATATATCTCATAGGCCGCCAGATAAGCGTCATCAGCATTTTTTGAACGGGTGAGCAATGAGGGGAGGTTTCCGGTATATTCCGGAGCAGCCTCTGTATAATCGTCTGTATCGATAGCGTTTATGGTAGCAGTGAGCTTTTCTTTTTTATTTGTGAGTTTTATCGACTCAGCTTTGTCGCTCTGAAGCTGAGCTTTTTCCTGAGCGCTGGTGAACTGAGCCTGATAAGCAGCATCTCTCTGAGCGATAGCCTTATCAAGGGCAATTCTTGCATCTCTTACATCATTTTTCTTCTCAGTAAAATCTGTTGGAAGAGCGAGAAGAGCCTTTTCGTATTCCAGCTCCAGCTCGTTCAGCGTATCCTCAGTAGTCTTTGTATCAGTTTCGCCGGTACCCTTGAGGATGAAGAGCACATCGTCCTTCTTGACCTCCTGGCCCCTCTTGACATTGATAGTATCGACAGTATAGTTTCCGTCAGAATTTACCTGATAGGCCTGATTGGACTGGACCATTCCGCCGCCTCTAACACGTTCGGTAAGCTTTCCGGAAGTCACTTTGTCAGTAGTCACCTCTGCAAGCGATCTGTTCATGATAGTATTTGAGAAGAACGTCAGCAGAAGAAGTCCTGCAAGGAAGATAATAAGTATAGTCTTTATCAATTCTCTCTTTTTAAAAGGAGAGCGTTCCTCGTTATTCTCTCTGACCGGTATAACGGCATTTTTTTCTGTATCATTGTTGATATTTATATTCTCATTCATGTTTCTTTCCTCCTTAACCCTTTATTCCGCCGGCATAGGTAATACCCTCAACGAGATAATCCTCACCGTAGAGGAACATCAGTATTGTCGGTATCATATATACCACTCCGACTGCAAAAGCAAGTCCCACATCTCCTGTATTTATCTGTGAAAGGAATACTGAGAGCGGATGCATCGTTGTATTCTTCATAAGTATCAGCGGCTGCTCCACCATATTCCAGTAATCGATGAATACCAGCATTCCGATAGATACCAGAGCGCTCTTGCACATAGGCAGATATATCTTTGTCATAATCTGCCACTCTCCTGCGCCGTCAAGCTTTGCAGCCTCCACATAGGAGACCGGAACTCTTCTCATTACCTTAGTGAGAAGGAAAATGCTGAACGGAGAGAATATGCTGGGGAGTATTACTGCTCTTCTCGCCCACATCATGCAGAAAACATTCAGCGGCTTTGCTGCTCCCTTGAATATCAGGTGCTCTGAGGTCTCAAGCATACCGAATTTATCTGCTACAAGATAATTCGGAACAAGAGTGACCTGGTAGGGCATTAGCATAAGTATTATATAAGCAAAGAATATTATGCTCTTTACCTTGCCGGGATATCTTGAAAAGCCGTAGGAAGTAACCACTGCAATGGCAAGCTGTATCAGCGTTATCGGAACAGTCAGCAGGACTGAGTTCCAGAACTTCATAAGGTAATCCGAATTTTTGATAAGTACCGATTTGTACTGATCTACAGTTACCTTATCGGGAATGAATTTCAGGTTCACATCTTCTGATATAAATGTGTGTTCGCTTCCATTCATATTTCCGAACATTGCTCCGTAGTTTGCAGCGATCTCATTTGATGTCATAAATGAGTTTGCTATTGTCAGGACAGTGGGGAGTATGAATGCCAGAGCTGCTATTGCAATGAAAACCGTAAGGACTATATTGAACACACGATTTTTTCTTTTCGCCGTCATCAGTTCTCCACATCCTTTCCGAAAATGTTCTCGGCAATAAGGAGAACAGCTATTATCACTATCATTACAAGTGAGAAGAGAACTGCTGCGGCAGAGAGCTTCTGGTAGTCAAGATTCTGGAAGGTATTGTTCATAAAGTGCTGCAGCATATACAGCTTACCGTATGGATAGCTTCCTGTAAGCAGGTACACTTCACGGAATATCTTGAACGAATTGATAAGTGAGAGTATAAAGACGAATAATATAGTAGGTGAAAGGTATCTGAGCTTTATGTGGAAGAACTGGTATATGCTTCCTGCGCCCTCAAGCTCGGCAACCTCAATGATATCTCTTGGTATACTGCAAAGCGCCGACATATAAAGTATCATATTGTAGCCCAGGTTCTTCCAAAGGAACATCAGTATTATTACCACCTGTCCCTGAGGAGCTTTCAGCCAGTCGATGCTGTCGCCGCCGAACATCTCCATTATCTGATTAACAGTACCGTGCTTATGGAAAAGCACCTGCCATACCAGAACTACAGAAGCAGTCGGGACCATCAGCGGACTTAGGAACAGCGTCCGGAAGAAGCTTTTGCCCGGAATGTTCCTTTCCAGCAATACCGCAAGCCCCAGTGAAAGGAATGTCGCAAGCGGAACGGCTATTAAAGAAAACGCAGCTGTATTTTTTGATGCACGCTTGAAGGCTTCGTTTTCCATAAGGTTCTTGTAATTTTCCATGCCCACATATTCTTTAACGATAGGATTATTTATCATTGAATAGTAAATGACGATGCCAAATGGGATAACGAAGAAAATAAGTACTCCCACAAGACTTGGTATCAGGCAGGCATTGCTGAACCACCGCTCTTTTCGCCTTCCGCATTGATTTCTGTTTTTTTTCATATAACCACGACCTTTTGTTCTGTTTTTACCTGTATCTGTTCTGGCGAAGATCTTCTTTCATATATAAGTGATTCACATATAATAAAAAGACGAACCGCAATTTTATTTTTATATTTTAACATTATTTGCTTCCGCTCATTTCTGTTTCCATAAATCATAATAATCTATTGACATATAATTGTCAATAGATTTTGCAGTTATTTTGCATTTTTTTCAAAGGTTTGTTTTTTTCATGAAATCCCTGTCTTTCCGCCATTGCAGCATCCTTCCCGGAAACAGTATCCATCATATTTGCATATTATTATAAACTTATAAAATTACTATAAAGTGACTTTTATATAACAAATATGTCATGTTCCAACATATTATATCAAGCCAAAATAATGCTGTTATTAAGCTGATATCCGCACCGCTTTTTGTGCAAAACGACTTTTTTGCATTTTGCCTATTGACAACAGTCCGGCTTTGTGATAAAATATTATCTGTTGAAACGCCATGCGGGTGTAGTTCAATGGTAGAATTCCAGCCTTCCAAGCTGGTTACGTGGGTTCGATTCCCATCACCCGCTCCAATTTAAGCAGCCTTGGCTGCTGATTTTATCTATGCGCCTTTAACTCAGCTGGATAGAGTAACTGCCTTCTAAGCAGTAAGCCGCTGGTTCGAATCCAGCAAGGCGCGCCATTCCGAAACTCTCCGTTATATGATCCCATTTAATGGGGAGCTTCGTTTTTATTTAATTGATGGTGGGTGTAGCTTAGCTGGTTAAAGCGTCGGATTGTGGTCCCGAAGACCGTGGGTTCGAATCCCATCTCCCACC
>LVAK01000171.1 GCA_001604035.1 Clostridiales bacterium Firm_05 | reverse complement strand
GTCATCATTGTATGTAAATGTATTGTCAAGTCCAAGATCGATATATCCGTTTCCGTCATCAAGGAAGACATTCTTGTCAACAGCATGGATCATATCCCACTGACCGTCAGGAAGGTCGAGGATATACTTTCCATCCTCTTCTGTCCATACAAGGTTGCTTGCGTCAAAATAGTGCTCCGAGAGATATTCTGTAGTGTCGGAAGAATCTGCGCCATCCATGAAAGCTGTATTGGAGCTGTCAAGTCCTGCAATGCTCCTGCCGGATGAGCCTCCGCCAAGGAAAGCGCCGAGGAGCTGACCTATCATGTCAGCACTTCCGGATGAACCGGATGATGCTCCGCCGCCGAAAAGTGAACCAAGAGGAGAAGATGAGCCGCCTGCGGCGATCTGACCGCTTGTTTCAAGCTTTGCAAACTGACGTATACAGTTTGCGTACTCAGAATCCATACCTATCTGATTATAAGTGCTGCAGGCAGTATCAACATAGGATGTACGCTGATACGGGAAATATATGGATACGCCGTGAGCATTCGTCATATTTGAAGATGTACGGTTGTACTTTACTGCATTCTTTATGGATTTCTTAAGAGCCTCGCCCTCACTGGTGCCCATATTTTCTGCAAGATTTACGAGGTCTACCTGGTCTATCCTTGAGCTTGAAGCGAATTCCCTGGTCTTGTATCTTGCATCGGATATCTCCTGATATTCCTTGTTGTTTATCTTTGTTGTGATAGACTTTGAGAAAGCACTGAGATCCGATGGAACTGTATTTGCAAATTCTGCAAGGTCGATAACTGAAAGTGTTGTCTTCTGACCTTTACACTTTTTTCCGCATTCTGTAACAAAATCATCAACGATATTCTTTCCGATCTCAATAGTCGGAGTTGATGTATCCTTTGCGATCTTATTAAGCCAGTTTGTATAATACCAGCCGATGCCGGGCTCTGTCTCCTCGGAGGCAATAAGGTAATCTGCATAATCATTGAGCATGAGCGCAGTTTCCGCTGTTGCCATAAGGCAGGCATCAAATCCGACAAAATCAAATGTAACACCAGCATTTTTCAGCGCCTTTGATATGCCGGCAAGGCTCATAGAGCCGCTCTTCTGGTTCTTTTCGTCGTAGCCGTAACCGCTAACAGATCCGCCGCCGTGATCCCAGAGAATGAGCTGATTGCGGTTTGCAGGATAGTTCTTGCTGCAATACTTTATAAAGCTGGTAAGGTTGTCCGGATCAGTCATAGCCTTGCTTCCGTCATCGCTTACAAGTCTTGTGATCTGGCCGCCGCTTATCCTGTAGATCTGGTTTACGCTGGAGCTTATGCTGGATGTCTTCCATGCCTTACAGCCGCCTGTATATACAATAAGATTTATATTATCACCGAAAGATATGCTCGCCTGGCGCATTTCCTCCATATCGGATGAAGCCATTCCGTACTTGGATTCAAGGTCTGTTCCGCACATATAAACCATAAGTGTTATCTTATCCTGATTATTGCCAAGGATCTGTGTACGCTTTGCTCTTGAACCGCTGGCAACGCTGGTGTCAACATCTGTTTCACCGCTGGCAATATATCCGCCGGAGCTTGTATCGTCGGAGCCTCCTCCGCCGCCACCGCCTCCGAGAAGGCTGCCCAATCCGCCGCCCTTGAAGAGAAGCATTGCAAGGATAGCTATGATCGCCAATCCGCCTCCGCCGGCTGCTGCACGCTTAGCTGTGCTGCCGCCTGTCTGGATCTCCGCAGAATGATCTGCTGAGCCGACCGGGCCTGTGCCGAGGCCTTCGCCTCTTCTGCGTGCACCCTTACCGCCTTCGGTAACCTTTTTTTCTCTTGCCTTTGGTCTGTTCTGTTTAGGATCCATATTGACCTCCAAATTCTGTATGCGAGTATAAAGGCATACTATATCAATAATACATATATATTGTACACGCTTTTTTCATAATTGTCAAGACAAAAACTTATTTAGGAATTTTAGGCTAACTGCGCCTTATTTCCTTCCTTAGCGTTCTTGCATAGGAAAGGCTCTGGCGAAGCTGGTCATCTCTGCTCAGACCTGCAAGTCTGAGCTTGTGTGCATATCCCTGTACTTCATGCAGGATCTCTTCTCCTGATATCCCTGCTGCCGCAAGA
>LVAK01000005.1 GCA_001604035.1 Clostridiales bacterium Firm_05 | reverse complement strand
TTTCAAGATTGACATTCTTCATCTTTAATGATATAATATGTATGTCTGTGTAAAAAATAATCAAGACAGGCAGTTAAGGTTTATGTATCGTTCTTTTCTGTCTGTATTACGGAAAGAGGTTTATATATGGCAAAGGATAAAAAAATGGTCACTGCGATAACCTCAATGGATGAGGATTTCGCTCAGTGGTACACCGATATCTGCAAAAAAGCAGAGCTGGTCGAGTATACCAGCGTCAAGGGCTGTATGGTCATCCGTCCCTACGGCTACGCTATCTGGGAGAATATGCAGAGGATACTGGACGGTATGTTCAAGGCTACAGGCCACGAAAATGTTTGTATGCCTATGTTCATCCCTGAAAGCCTTCTCCAGAAGGAAAAGGATCACGTTGAGGGCTTCGCTCCTGAGGTCGCATGGGTAACTCACGGCGGCAACGAAAAGCTTGAGGACAGACTCTGTGTACGTCCTACCTCTGAGACTCTCTTCTGCGAGCACTACTCAAATATAGTACATTCCTACCGTGACCTGCCAAAGCTCTATAACCAGTGGGTAAGCGTTGTTCGCTGGGAAAAGACTACCCGTCCTTTCCTCCGTTCAAGAGAGTTCCTCTGGCAGGAAGGCCATACTATCCACGCTACTGCTGAGGAGGCTATCGAAGAGACAGAGCGTATGCTCAATGTATATGCCGACTTCTGCGAAAAGGATCTTGCAATGCCTGTTGTAAAGGGTAAGAAGACTGAGAGCGACAAGTTCGCCGGAGCTGTTTCGACCTACGCTATCGAGGCTCTTATGCACGACGGTAAGGCTCTTCAGGCAGGTACTTCACACTATTTCGGTGACGGCTTCGCAAAGGCTTTCGACATAGAATATACCGACAAGGACAACAAGAGAGTATTCCCTCACCAGACAAGCTGGGGCGTTACTACCCGTCTCATCGGTGCAGTCATCATGACTCACGGCGATGACAGCGGACTTGTTCTTCCTCCGGCTGTAGCCCCTGTTCAGGCTGTTGTTATCCCGATTGCTCAGCATAAGGAAGGCGTTCTCGAAAAGGCAGGTGAGCTCCTCGAAGCTCTCAAGGCTCAGGGCATCAGAGCTAAGCTGGATGACAGCGAGAACTCTCCCGGATGGAAGTTCTCAGAGTACGAGATGAAGGGCGTTCCGGTACGTATCGAGATCGGTCCCCGTGATATAGAAGAGGGCAACTGCATCGTTGCTACACGTTACAACGGTGAGAAGAAAACTGTTGCTATCGCTGATATGCCCGTACTCGTAAAGGCTCTCCTTGAAAAGGATATCCCTGAGGGTATGTTCAATAAGGCTGCTGAGAACCGTGCAAGACGCACATACTCCTGCACAACTATCGACGAGATCAACAAGGCTCTCGAAAACGGCGACGGCTTTGTAAAGGCTATGTGGTGCGGTGAAGAGGCCTGTGAGGACGAGGTCAAGGAAAAGACCGGCGTTGGCTCAAGATGTATCCCCTTCGATCAGGAACAGCTCTCAGATAAGTGCGTTTGCTGCGGAAAGCCTGCAAAGTGCATGGTTTACTGGGGCAAGGCATATTGATGTAATATACAGATCAAAAAGAGACCGGATAAGCGGTCTCTTTTTTTGTGGAATAATCCGGATCTAAATTTTATTAACGGGCGGACGAGGGCGCCCGCCCCTACAATTGGCCTATTCTGCGTATTTGCTTTTGTAGGGGACGCCGCCCCCAGCGTCCCGAAACAGTTTTTTGTCATTCTCAAAAGAGCCCCTTTTAAAAGGAGGCTCTTTTCAGTTTAACCGCAGATCTCAACAATAGCCTCGGCCATTATCTCTGCATTTTTCAGCAGCTCATCCACTGTGATGAACTCCTCCGGCGAGTGCATATTGTGATCGGTTCCCGGAAATTCTGCTCCGAAGGCCACTCCGCCCTCGATCTCGTGGACATATGTACCTCCGCCGATAGCGATACATTTTCCGGTCTCACCTGTGACTTTCTCGTAAGTTTTCAACAGTGCCTGCACAAATGTTGAATTATCATCTGTGCAATGCGGCTCAACACCCTCGCATGAATCGATATCGAAGCCGGCATATATGAGCTTACCGCATATTATCCTGCTTATTTCAGCCTTAGTGCGGTCAAGCGGGAAGCGTATATCCACGCCGCCGTAAATCCTGCCCTCAACGGTATTCAGCATTGAGAGGACACAGGTCATTTTTCCGGATATATCGTCAGAGAAGCCCAGTCCGCAGCTTTTTCCGTCGAATTCGCCGTGGGGGAACAGTTCTTTCAGTCCTGAGATGAGACTGTCATCGCCCTCGCACTCACTGAGAAATTTTGTAATGGCATTTTCGCCTTTTTCAGGAGTGGAGGCATGTGCGGAACGTCCGCTGAAAACAAGTCTGTCAACGGTGCAGGACTGAGGAACGGCGTTTATAACGGTGCCTGCGGAGATATCGGCTCCCCAGAACGGTGCAGAGAAGTATACCCTGAGCATACCCTTTTCCGCATTTATCACCGGATACTCGCCGTCGGGAGTGAATACCATAGGCGGAAGCTGTTTTTTGCTGCGGTAATAGGCCATATCAGCAGAGCCGTTCTCCTCGTTTGTGCCGAATATGAGCCTTACGCCCTTTTTCAGGGGTAATCCCAGTTCCTTGACAGCTTTTGCTGCATAAAGAGCTGCAACAGCAGGGCCTTTGTCGTCGATAGTGCCACGGCCGATAAGCTTGTCTCCTTCACGGCGCATTGTAAACGGATCGCCCTTCCATCCACTTCCTTCCGGGACAACATCCAGGTGAGAGAGTATAGCGAGTTCGGGCTCAAGGGAGTTGATATCCGCTGATCCGGCGTAGTTTTCCACATTTTCAACAGCAAAACCGGACTCCTCACACTTTTTCAGCATGATACCGAGTGCCTTTGCAGGCTCTTTGCCGAAGGGGAATCCATCCTCAGCTTCTCCCTGAACGCTGGGAACAGCAATGAGTTTGCCGAGGAAAGCGGTCATCTCATCTTTTTTTGAAGATAAATATTCACTTATCCTGCTCATTCCAAGACCTCCTTTAGTATAATAACAAAATACCGCAGTAGAACTACTGCGGTACTTTGCGTACAGGTTCGCACCCATACAAAGAAAGAAAGGATAAATATGAAAAGATTTATCAGTTAACTATTGCCTTCTCTGTTTCCTTATCGAAGATATGGATTCTGTTAGGATCGATAGCAACTCTGATGTCGTCACCAGGTCTTGCTGTAGATCTTGGGCTTACTCTTGCTGTAAGCGGGATACCTTCGCAGAGGAGGTAGAGGTATGTCTCAGCACCCATCATTTCAGTGATCTCGACGTTACAGTCGATAACGCCTGTTGTAGCGTTGGAGAGGTACATTTCCTCATCGTGGATGCTCTCGGGACGAACGCCGAGGATGATCTCCTTGCCAACATAGTGGCCGAGGTCATCGTTAACCTTTGACTCAGGAACGATTATCTGGTACTTAACGCCTCTGGACATCTTGGAGTCTTCAGAGCCGAATTCAACGATATACTGGCCATACTCTTCTCTGAGAGTAGCGTCGATGAAGTTCATCTGAGGTGAACCGAGGAATCCTGCAACGAACTTGTTTACAGGGTTCTCATAGAGGTTCTGAGGAGTATCGATCTGCTGAACGAAGCCGTCCTTCATACATACGATACGGTCACCCATTGTCATAGCCTCTGTCTGGTCATGAGTTACGTAGATGAATGTTGTACCGAGTCTCTTGTGGATCTTGGAGATCTCGGTTCTCATCTGAGCACGGAGCTTAGCATCGAGGTTTGAGAGAGGCTCGTCGAGGAGGAATACCTTAGGTGAACGAACGATAGCACGACCGAGAGCAACTCTCTGTCTCTGACCACCGGACATAGCCTTAGGCTTTCTTTCGAGGAGGTGTGTAAGGTCGAGGATCTTAGCAGCCTCGTTAACCTTTCTCTCGATCTCATCCTTAGGAACCTTACGGAGCTTGAGTCCGAAAGCCATGTTATCAAATACAGTCATATGAGGATAGAGCGCATAGTTCTGGAAAACCATTGCGATATCTCTGTCCTTAGGAGCAATATCGTTTACAAGGCGGTCGCCGATGTAAAGCTCACCCTCTGAGATCTCCTCAAGTCCGGCGATCATACGAAGAGTTGTTGACTTTCCGCATCCGGAAGGTCCAACCAGTACGATAAACTCCTTATCTCTTATCTCTAAATTAACATCTGAAACAGCAACAACGCCGCCCGGATATTTCTTATAAATGCCTTTAAGTGTTAAGCCTGCCATTTATTCCAGTCCTCCATTACAATATTTCTTGCCGATAATCAATTTTAATTCTATACAGTATCAGCTATATTAATATAATACCAAACTTTGCGAAATTTTTCAAGTCTCTAAATTGACAAAGTTTTATTTAGTTGTTTATTAGAATTGCCGAAAAAAAGTCAGAGAAATCGGCAAAAAAAAGGTCTTCGGGCGGCTCTTTAAACAAGTTTTCAACATCTTTGTGCAATAATTCCATAGACTGTCCAAGTCCCAGTTTTTCGGGAAGAATCAAGCCGCCGAGCGAAATCCGCATAAGCTTTTGTACATGATTTCCTACAGCGGCAAACATTCTTTTGACCTGATGATATTTTCCCTCGTGAAGCTCTATCAGAGCCAGTTTTTCGCTATTTTCCATGCTTCTGACACGTGCGGGGAGACAGGCCTCGCCGTTGGCCAATTTAATACCTTTTTTGAATATGTCAACATATTTGTTTTCGTATGGTCTGGCAAGTTTCACAATATATATTTTCGGTATATGGCTCTTTGGAGACAGCATCCTGTGGGCAAGTTCCCCGTCGTCGGTTATCAGGAGAGCGCCTGTGGTGTCCTTGTCGAGGCGGCCTGCCGGGAACATTCCTTTTGTCCGGAGCTCCGGCGGTATAAGTTCAAGTACGGATGGTCCGTCGGTATCCTCTGTGGATGAGACATAGCCCTGCGGTTTATTTAATAGTATATACCTGTGCCGCTGAGCAGATATATCCTTTCCGCAGACTGTTACTGATGCTGTTTCCGGATCGATCTTGGTATCAGTCTTTTTTTCGGCAGAGCCGTTAAGGGATATCTGACCTTTAGCGGCAAGCTGTTTTATTTGTGAACGGGTATATTCTGTGCGTTCGGATATGAATTTGTCAAGGCGGATAAGTGCCATAGGTTCTCCTTTCGGAATATATGTAT
Source organism: Clostridiales bacterium Firm_05 (assembly GCA_001604035.1). GTDB lineage: Bacteria > Bacillota > Clostridia > Oscillospirales > Ruminococcaceae > Ruminococcus. Next base: position 3,109 of record LVAK01000005.1, on the reverse strand, counting down.
TATTTCAGGAATATGATTTGTGCAGAGAGTTTCAATACTATATAAAAAGGGAATAAATAACGCCGAAGGCGGCAAGAAATGGGAGTCCAGAGGGTTGTTAATCCTCTGGCAGGAAGGTGTGCGAGGAGGGACAGCGTCCCTCCTGAAAAGTAGTAAAACGAGCGAAGCAACGTTTTACGGCTTTTCTTCATAACCAGCCTCGGCTTGACCGATATATTTATTATCCCCGATCAATCTTTTAACCACAATAAGGAGTCAAGATCATGAAAAAGCGTACATTTGCCATACTCGCCGCCGCCTTTATCTCCGGAAGCGTACTCTTCCTTCAGCATGGAAGAAAGACTGCTGATCCCATAGAAAGGGCGGTTATCCCTGCCTCTACAGTGGGCGAGAGGATGGATTACTTTGCCTCTCACGGCTGGGAGGTGGAGGAGATAGCCGGAAAGGATATAACTATCCCGGAGGTGTTTTCCTCCGCATATGAAGAATATGTCAGTTTGCAGGACAAACAGGGGCTTCCTCTGCGGGAAAATGCCGGCAGGAACGCAAAGCTCTATGTTTATGAGGTAAAAAATTACAGTCCCGAAAACAGAAAAATGCTTGCGGAACTGCTTGTCTGTGATGATAAAGCGGTGGCCTCAATGGTGTACAGCGACGATGGCGGCAGCATCCGCATGGCAGTGTCATGAGCGGTCAGTCTGTTCCGCCGTCCTTTTTGTCATCAAATTCGCTTATAGCCGCAACGAAGCTGGCGATATCAGTGAAATCTTTATATACAGACGCAAATCTGATGTAGGATATGGGATCAATGTCACGGAGCCTGTCAAGGACGATATTGCCTATTTCCTCGGATCTTATAACAGTCTTGAGGTGGTCAGCGCAGTAATTCTCCACATAGCCTGCGATCTCCTCGACCTGAGTCTTGGTAACGGGACGCTTTTTTATAGCGGTGAAAATGCCCTTTATGAGCTTTTGCTTGTCGAACTGCTCAAAGCCGCCTGAGCGCTTTTCGACCATGAGGAGAGGCACCTCGATCATCTCGTAGGTAGTGAATCTTCCTCCGCATTTTATACATTCCCTGCGGCGGCGGATCTTGTCGTCAGCGGGGCGGGAATCTATGACCTTTGAATCCTCAAAGGAACAGAACGGACATTTCATAATTATTTCTCCCTGCCAAAAGGCTGTAGCATCTTGTTTATAACGTTATAGCTCCGGATGAGCTCGCTGATAGGGCCGAAGTTATTGCGGTAGAGCTCCAGTATCACATTGCAGTCCGGGTTGAGCTCATAGAGTTTGCCGAAGAATTTTCTGAAGTCGAATCTGCCCTTTCCCACAGGGAGACAGTCGCCCAGCTCTCCGGAATCGCTGATGTGTACATGAGCAGTTCTGCTGCCGGCAGCTCTCAGGAAGCTGTAGGGATCCTCGCCGGCACGAATAGCCTGCTTGGTATCAAGGACAAATGCAAACTCATCCCCAAGCATACCTGCGACCTCTCTCACAAAAGCGGAAGAACCGCTTTGGCAGCGTGAAACATTTTCCAGAGCGACAGTTACGCCGTTTTCCTTTCCGACACGGTAGAGCCGGCTGTAACGCTCGCAGAACAGCTCTTTTGAGCGCACAGATTTTCCGCCGTGGAGCACGAATATCTCTGCGCCGGTCATGTTCATGAAGCGGAAGTAGTATTTGTAATACTCAAGGGCGTCTGTCATTCTCCTTTCGTAATCGGAAAAGAAGAAGAGCTGCTCCATCTCGCTTGTGAACGGATGTACAGATACGCATTTTGCATCAAACCGTTTCAGGATGTTTGCCATACCGTGGGCGAAGCTCTTTTTCAGCTCGCAGTGGGTATTGATGAATATCTCAACGCAGGAGACCCCGTTGACGGTCAGATCATATAAGCTTTCCTCCACCGGCTTGGGGAAGAGGCAGGCTGTGGATACACCAGCAGTCATAGAGGCACTCCTTTCGCATTTTTTACCCTTCAATTATACCAAAATAAAGCCGTGAAGTCAAGCGTATGATATAGCTGTCAGCTTGCGGCGCTGTCAGACGGCAATATAATTATCATATGCTAACAATTTAAGCGCTACAGAGCTGTAGGATGCAAAGGGTTAGCATTATATTGCTATGGAACTTCTGTACCTCAGAGCTTATTGGTCGACCTATTCGCTTTGGCTTAAAACCGCAGTTTATCCAGGATTTGAAACGCTCGTTATTTTTTCTACAAATATATTTTTACATACCGTTGACAATACTTTGCCTTTATGTTACAATAATAAAGCAGGAGTTTGCCTGCCTTTATATGGAGAATTTCGTTGAAAACGATGGCTCTGGAAATGTTCTGTAAAGGAGTAATGATATATGGGAAAGAAAAAATTAGGCATAAGGATAGGGCTTATAGCCATATTTATCATATGCCAGATACTGTGCGTGTATATGGGGTATACGTTCAGCACATATCACAAATCGACACTGACTGATAAGATGCTGGTGGACAGCGGTATAAAAAGTACAAACAAGCTTATGATAGTTGCTCATCCCGATGATGATTCGATATGGGGCGGCGGCCATCTGATGGATGGTGACTACTACATCGTTGTCCTGACAAACGGCAATAATGCCAGGAGAAAATGCGAATTCAAGAAAATGCTGGAAACCTCCGGAAATAAGGGAATAATCCTCAGCTATCCCGACAAGACCTACGGCAAGAAGGACTCATGGAAGAAAAGCAAAGAGGAGATCAAAAAGGATATTTCCAGGATAATGAAATACAAGGACTGGGATCTCATAGTCACGCATAACAAAGAAGGCGAGTACGGTCACATCCACCATAAGATGACGCACAGATTCGTAACAGATATCTACGATGAGCAGAAACCGGACTGCAAGCTGTATTTCTTCGGCAAGTACTATACAAAATCCCAGATCGGTGATGTGGAGGACAGTCTCCCACGTATCTCGCAGGAGCAGCTTGAATTCAAGGAAAAGCTGGAGGATATCTACAAGTCGCAGGACTATGTGGTGGAGATGTTCTGCCAGATGAATCCCTTTGAGGATTGGACCTGCTATAACGAGCAGGGCGAAGACTGATATTACTATCCGGTTCCGT
>LVAK01000170.1 GCA_001604035.1 Clostridiales bacterium Firm_05 | reverse complement strand
ATCACGCTTAAGGCGGTCCTTTACTACTTTCTTATTTCTGATCTCTGATCACTGCTTTCTGAACAGTTCTTCACGGTAACGGTCGAACTCATCACGGGTTATGGCTCCGGAGGTAAACAGCTCGCTTATCTTCTCCATTTCAGCCATACGCTCTTCCTCAGGATCCAGCTTTGCAGCAGCGGCAGCTCTTGCTGCGTCACGCAGCCGTCTGCGCTTCTCATAGGCATTCTCTAAAAAATAGGCGCCAGCAGCCAGAAGCAGCATTATTCCCAGCACTATAAACATCGTTTTCATAGCGGTATCACCTATTCAGATCACTTGCCTATCTTTTCTACCTTCATAAGGTTCGTAGTACCTGAAACTCCGAGGGGAACTCCGGCGGTTATAGCAACCAGGTCTCCGTCCTCAACAAGCCTGTGTGACTCGGCAGCCTCAACGGCGGCGGCAAACAGGTCATCAGTGGAATTCTTTTCGTCTATTATGAACGGGATAACGCCCCAGCTCATATTCATCTGACGGCATACCACCTCGCTCATGGTACAGCTTATTATCGGACAGAGCGGACGGTACTTCGAGATAAGTCTTGCAGTCTGTCCGCCAAGGGATACAGTAATTATCGCCCTTGCATCAAGGTCATGAGCAGTAGTAACTGTTGCGTGAGCTATAGCCTCAGCAACGCTTCCCTCAGGATTGGAGCTTCTCTTTGAAAATCTTCCCTTGTAGTCGATATTGTTCTCAGTTGTCTCTGCAATGAGAGCCATTGTCTTTACAGTCTCTACAGGATATGCTCCGGCAGCAGTCTCTCCCGAGAGCATTATTGCGCTGGTACCGTCATATATGGCATTGGCAACGTCGGTTATCTCTGCACGGGTAGGACGGGGATTGGTTATCATGGATTCCAGCATCTGTGTAGCTGTTACCACCTGTTTTCCGGCATTATATCCCTTGTGGATAAGATCTTTCTGTATAGCAGGTATCTGCTCGAAGGGGATCTCAACGCCCATATCTCCTCTTGCCACCATTATGCCGTCTGCGGCCTCAAGTATCTCGTCTATGTTCTCAACGCCGTCTGTATTCTCTATCTTTGCGATTATACGCACATCGAACCAGCCCAGGCTCTGAGTGAATTTTCTCAGGTAGTTTATATCAGCGGCAGAGCGTACAAAGCTTGCGGCAATGAAATCGAATCCCATTTTTGCGCCGAACTCAAGATCATCCATATCCCTTTCGCTGAGGTAAGGCATAGACAGCTTTACTCCCGGAACATTTATACCCTTATTGTTGGAAAGGGTTCCGCCGTGTATTACCCGGCAGATGATATCGGTATTTGTCACTTTTTCCGCAAGGAGCTCGATAACTCCGTCGTTTATGAGTATACGTGTGCCCATGCTCACATCACGGGGAAGCTTCTTGAAGCTTATGCTTCCACGCTTTTCGTCACAGAGCACATCCTCTGTTGTAAGGGTATACTGATCGCCGTCATGTATCTCCACAGGCTTGTCGTCCACAAATTTTCCCAGGCGTATCTCCGGTCCCTTTGTATCAAGAAGAGTAGCTATCGGCAGATCAAGCTCTTTTCTGAGCCTTTCGATCTGACGCAGTCGCTTCTCATGAGTCTCATAGTCTCCGTGGGAAAAATTGAAACGTGCAACATTCATTCCTGCCAGCATAAGCTCACGCATTATGTTCTCGTCATCTGTTGCAGGGCCTATGGTACATACGATCTTGGTTTTACGCATAATTTACATCTCCTGAAATTCCAGTAGTTACAAGCCGCCGGCTATTATTCAGCTAACGGCAGTGCTTTCAATCTGTCAGCACATACGGACAAAGGCAAAGGCTTACAGCTTTTTGAGCTTTGCATAATTCGCCATTATCTTCTTTGTGCCCACCTTCTCAAAGGCTATCTCAAGCATTGAATCATTGGCCATTTTCTTTACGGAAACTATCGTTCCCTCGCCGAATATATTATGAGCTACACGCTCGCCGGCAGTATATGCAACGGCCTCCTTGGCTGAAGCTCCCGCATGGAGCTTGTTTCTTGCAAGCTGCTGCTGGAGAGTTGTAGAATGGACCTCTGTTACGGAATTATCCTTTTCTGCAAGCTTGCTCCTCATTGCTGCGGCATTGTCGTGCTTTTCCACAAGCTCACTGCCGATCTCACGCATAAAGCGTGAAGTAACATTTCTCTGTGTCTGGCCAAACAGCATTCTCTGGCTGGCGTTGGTGAGGTAAAGCTTCTTCTTTGCACGGGTTATAGCCACATATGCAAGACGCCTCTCCTCTTCCATATCAGCCTCGCTGTCGAAGCTCCTTGAGCTCGGAAAGATACCGTCATCCATGCCGATAACGAATATATTGTCGTATTCCAGTCCCTTTGCAGAGTGGACTGTCATAAGTGTTACCTTATCATCAGTTCCGTCATCACGGTCAGCCTCGCTGAACAGAGCCACCTCTTCAAGGAATCCGCCCAGTGTCGGCTCATCAGCCTCCTGCATATACTTTGCCATTGAAGAGCGGAGCTCCTGAACGTTCTCGATCTTGGTATCAGGATTTTCCAGCGTTTTGAGATAATCCATATATCCTGTCTTGTCAAGCACCACATCAAGGAATTCATCCAGCGGCATTGTCTCAGACTTCTCTGTGAGGAACTCAAACATGGTGTATGCACTCTTCAATGAGGATGTCTTCTTCGCAAGCGGTGCATACTCCTCGCAGGTGCGGAGCACATCAAAAGGTGAAAGCTTGAGGTCACGGCTGATATCCTCGATAAGAGCGAGGGTGGAATCGCCTATACCTCTCTTCGGCTCATTTATTATGCGCTTGAAGCGCAGCATATCATTATGGTTGTTTATAAATGCAAGGTAGGAGGTAACGTCCTTTATCTCCTTGCGGTCAAAGAATCGCATACCGCCGTAAACTCTGTAAGGTATGCCGCATTTCACCAGCATACGCTCAACAGCATTGGACTGGGCATTCATGCGGTAAAGCACAGCATTTCCGGAGTAGCTTCCTGTTGCCTTATAGTTTTCAAGTATGGTATCAGCTACGAATTTAGCCTCATCGCTCTCATCCACGGCCTTGTACCAGTAAACCTTGTCTCCCTTGCCGGCAGAGGTCCAGAGAGACTTCTCCTTGCGGCCATTGTTATGAGAGATAACAGAGTTGGCAGCATCAAGTATAGTCTGTGTAGAACGGTAATTCTGTTCAAGACGTATTACCTTTGCGCCCTGGAACTGAGCCTCGAATCCGAGGATATTCTCAATATTGGCTCCACGGAACTTGTATATGCTCTGATCGTCGTCACCAACAACGCAGAGATTGCCGTGAGCCTGAGAGAGAAGTGATACCAGGCGGAACTGAACGTGGTTTGTATCCTGGTACTCATCCACCATTATGTATTTATAGCGATTCTGATACTTTTCCAGCACCTCCGGGAACTTCTCGAAGAGCTCCACAGTAAGACAAAGTATATCGTCAAAATCAAGTGCATTTGCTGTTCTCATGCGTTCCTGATAGAGTCCGTAGAGACGGGCAATGAGCTTCTTGCGGTAGTCCTGGCCGGCATCAGCCTTAAGCTCGGCAGGAGTTATCATCTTATCCTTTGCAAAGCTTATCTCGCTGAGGACAGCCCTCGGTGCAAGCTGCTTTTCGGAGATATCCAGCTCAGCCATTGCCGCCTTAATCATACGCTGACTGTCATCGGTGTCATATATTGTAAAATCCCTGCTGTAGCCCAGAGCCTCTATCTCCGTTCTGAGGATACGCAGACAGGCTGAATGGAAGGTAGAGGCATTGATGTTCATGCCCTCCTCGCCCAACATAGCGGAAAGTCTCTCTCTGAGCTCTCCGGCAGCCTTATTTGTAAAAGTGATTGCAAGGATATTCCACGGCTTCACAGGCTCTGACGCAACGATGTCCCTGAGAGTCTCCATATCATCGGTCCTGCCCTCTGCGTAGTCGTTGAGGAAGCTGATATCAGCCTCACTGCCCTGACGTGAATCATCATAGAAAGCGTTTCCGAAATTTATCATATTTGCGATACGATTGACAATAACAGTGGTCTTTCCGCTTCCTGCTCCTGCCAGCACAAGGACAGGGCCTTTAACGGCAAAAACGGCCTCCTGCTGCATATCGTTCATGCGGCTGAAGTATTTTTTAAGAGCCGCCTGTTTTGCTTCATTGAATGATCTTTTGTCCATAGAAATATCTCCATTTTTAGTAACTTTATAAACACCCGTGTACTAAATACAAAATGTATTTTATCGATTATTATTTTCCACACGTTTCATCAGTTATATTATACCACATTTGTCAAGACTTGAAAAGCCCCCGGAGAATTTTTTTATATTTTTACAGGTTTGCCCCGATTTTGCCGGATCAGGTCTTTGCTCCGCCATTTTTGCCGAAAAATGCACACAGACTGCGGATAATATAGGATAAAACAGAGGTTTAGCAGTCCCAATTGTAAATTTTCCATGTCAGCTATTTACTTCTCTCTTAAAATGTATTAAAGTATTATTTGTAAAAATGTATCTTACTTATACAGGAGGTTATTTAAATGAGTAAAACAAAACAGCTCAGGAACAGAGGACTCTCTGCTGTTGCTGCTGCACTGATAGCTGCGGTATCCCTCGTACCCGCAGATCTGCCTTACGCTTCCCTCACAGCTAATGCAGGTCAGCAGCTCGGTCAGACCGACTTCGATGAAGGTGCAGGTCTGCCCTGGCACATAGTTGAGTCTGCTCCGGCAAAAATGGATTTTGAGCTGACAGGCGGAGTTTATAAGGTACGCATTATCGAACCCGGCGGAGCTTCACAGGGCGGTGAAGACAGATGGGACTGTCAGTTCAGACACAGAGGCCTTAAGATAGTTTCAGGACACAAGTACAAGGTGTCCTATGAGATAACATCCACAAAAAGCGGCCAGTACTATACCAAAATAGGCGATTCCGACAAGCTTGAAGTCTGGCACAACAATATGGAGGACAACGGCCCTGATTTCAACGGATCATGGGACTGCGTACATATAGGCGAGAATGAAACCCAGAAGGTGACTCATACCTTCACTGCTTCCCAGTCAGTAGATGTAGCAGAATGGGCATTCCACCTGGGCGGCGACGGTCAGTATACTCCCGGCGGATGCTTCCCGGCAGGTACCGAGATAACCTTCGACAATATGTCCCTCATTGACCTTGACAGCGATGAGAACGACTACGTTCAGCCGGAAAAATGGGAACGCTCCGACATACTCGTGAACCAGATGGGCTACCTCACTGGCAGGGCAAAGCGTGCCACTCTTGTGAGCAGCGAAAAGTCCGGCATTGATTTCGATATCCTCGATGAGGACGGCGACAAGGTATACTCCGGCACTTCTGAATTTATCGGTAAGGATGCTGATTCCGGAGATACAGTCCACCTCATAGATTTCTCAGACTTTGATAAGACAGGTGTATTCCATATTGAAACAAAGGACGGCGAGGTCAGTCAGGACTTCACTGTAGATGATAAGCTCCTCTACTCCGGACTGCTCTACAACTCCCTTAACTATTTCTACCAGAATCGCAGCGGTATCGAGATCGAAAGCCGTTATATCACATCCGGCGACAAGTCTGCTCTTGCCAGAGCAGCAGGTCATCCCAATGATTCCGCAGAGATAATGGCGAATTGGGACAGCCTTGACGGCACAGGTAAGTCAATTGATGTTACAGGAGGCTGGTACGATGCCGGCGACCACGGCAAATACGTGGTAAACGGAGGCTTCTCCCTGTGGATGATGCAGAATCAGTACGAGACCGCTCTTAAATACGGCTTTGCTGATGCATATGCTGACGGCTCAATGAGTATCCCCGAAAACGGCAACGATGCCCCCGACCTCCTCGACGAAGCTCGCTGGGAAATGGAATGGATGCTGAAAATGATCGTTCAGGACGGCGAATATAAGGGTATGGCCTACCACAAGGCTCACGATGAGAAGTGGACCGGTCTTGCTGTAGCTCCTGCTGATGACGACCTGAGACGTATCGTCAAGCCGCCGTCAACTGCGGCTACACTGAATCTTGCTGCCTGTGCAGCTCAGGCTTCCCGTCTCTGGTACAAGTACGACGAGGACTTTGCGGAGGAATGTCTTGAAGCTGCTGAAAATGCCTACCAGGCAGCAAAATCCCACCCGGATGTGTATGCTCCTCTGGACAGTGCTTCCGGCGGCGGAGCATATGGCGATACCGATGTTGACGATGAGTTCTACTGGGCAGCCTGTGAGCTCTTCCTCACCACCGGCGATGACAGCTACTACGAGGATATGAAGGATTCCGGCTTCTTCCTCGAAATGCCGACCACACTGGGCGGCGGCGAGAGCGTTGATACAGTAGGCAGCTTCGACTGGGGCAATACTGCCGCTCTCGGAACTCTGAGCCTCTTCCTCAACAATGATGACAATGTTTCCTCAAAGGATATGGACACCCTCAGTGATAATATATGCTCTGCGGCAGACCATTATATCGATATGGAAAACGAACAGGGCTACGGCCTGCCATACGGCCAGAGCACTCTGAGCTATAACGACAAGGACAAGGGCTATATATGGGGCTCAAATTCATTCGTTGCCGATAACTCCATCGTTATCGCATACGCCTTCCTCTCATCAAATGAGGATAAATATATGGACGGAGCCCTCGGCGGCATGGATTATCTCCTCGGCAGAAACGCTATGGAGTATTCCTACGTTACAGGCTACGGCTATCACGCTGTTGAGAACCCACACCACCGCTACTGGTCACATCAGGTCGACGAAAGCTTCCCGTCCGCTCCGGCAGGTGTAATGTCCGGCGGACCGAACTCCGGTATGCAGGATCCCTGGGTAAAGGGTTCGGGCTGGAAAAAAGGCGAGATAGAGCCGCAGAAATGCTATATGGATAACGTTGAGGCATGGTCTGTAAACGAGTGTACTATCAACTGGAACGCCTCTATCGCATGGCTGGCAGGCTTCACTGCCGCAGAGAACGGCGGTATAGAGGTGGGAAACGCCGGAACATACAGCGATCCCGATGCCAAAGCAGACCTTACTCCTTCCGATCAGCCTGCAAAGGAAAAGGATGAGGACAAAAACACAGAAGAGAAGGATGAAGAGCCTACGACAAAAAGGGCTTCAGCCAAAACCGAAAAGACCGCAAGAACTACGGAAAAGGCCTCTGAAAAGAGCAGCAAGGAAGATGATAAAGGCGATATCGCCAAGGTCGCACTCATCTCTGCCGCAGTGGTCGCCGGACTTGTGTCCATTGAACTCTTCGTGTACAAAATGGCTAAACTGAAAAAGAAATAAAAAATCTGCCGGACAATGAACTGTCATGTCATTGTCCGGCATTATTTTATGCTATTTCCCAGATATTCTCAGCATAGTCCGCAATAGTACGGTCTGAGCTGAATTTTCCGGCATTGCACATATTGAGCCACTGCTTTCTTGCAAAGGCCTTTCTGTCAGCACTATAGTCATTCACACAGCGCAGCTTTGCTTCCACATAGCTCCTGATGTCTCCGAGGAGGTAATAATTATCCGGCTCATGCCAACTTGCACCATCCAGCAGTGACATATAGAGCTCACGGAAATCTCCGCTGCCGCCGTCAGAAACACTGCCGTCGATAAGAGAGGATACCACCTTTCTTATCATGTCATCCTCTGCAAACACCTTGCGTCTGTCGTAATCGGGGATGATCTTTTCCAGTTCCTCAACTCTTGCGCCGAAGATATAGTTGTTATCCTCGCCTGCCTCCTGGACTATCTCGATATTCGCTCCGTCATAGGTGCCAAGAGTTACAGCTCCGTTGAGCATGAGCTTCATATTTCCTGTTCCGCTTGCCTCAGTACCGGCAGTTGATATCTGCTCGGAAACATCTGCTGCTGCAACAAGCTTTTCAGCATAGCTTACGTTGTAATTCTGAACGAATACTACCTTCATTATATCCTTTGTATCCGGATCAGAGGATACTATCCTTCCCACCTCGTTGATATACTTGATTATAGCCTTCGCTCTCCTGTATCCGGGAGCAGATTTTGCTCCGAATATGAATGTTGTAGGAGTAAATCCGGTTATACTGCCGTCCTTTATGCCGTAGTATATCCACAGTATTGCAAATGCGTTCAGGAGCTGACGCTTGTACTCGTGAAGGCGCTTTATCTGGATGTCATATACTGAATCCACAGCAA
>LVAK01000169.1 GCA_001604035.1 Clostridiales bacterium Firm_05 | reverse complement strand
GCTCTTATCGCAGGCGCAGGATATTTTTACCTGCTGTGGAGATATATAATACCGGATGCCGGTGATAATAATACGATGATAAGAGTTTCATCAAGAACCTACGGCGGCAGAACTTCTTTTTCAGGAGATAATTACTCTGAAATAAGAACAGGTGCGAGCCTGGGCACCATAGCTTCGTTCATAATAGGCTTTATCATGGTAGCTGTAAGTGTTGTGATGCTGAAGGATAAGCCCACTATAAACAGTGTTGTATCCTTCGGAGCTATCGTTGCCTGCACGCTGCTGATGATATTCTATGTATTCGTTCCTGACAGATGGAACATCGCTGTTTCAATAGCGGGCGCAGGTGCGCTGTTCCTGGTAAATCCGGTAGTATCCGTATATGCGCTGCTCATCGTTATTGCTGCTGTTTTTTCAGATATACACGGCAGAAGAGCTATGGCCGCAGAGGGATATCCCGATTTCACCCTGCTGGTGATCTCTATGTATGAGCAGGGAAGCAAAACTGTAAGCAATTACGATGACTTTAACAGATATGACGGAATCGACGATGAAATGGAAAGTATATAAAGGAGAATAAAACAATGTCCGACGTACTTATGAATAAAGAACAGATCATGGAGATCATCCCGCATCGTGATCCATTTCTCCTTATCGATGAGATAGTCGATATGGAGGTGGGCGTGAAGGTCCACGCAAGAAAATATATCAAGGAAGAGGATTTCTGGTTCAAGGGACATTTCCCCGGATATCCGGTGACTCCAGGTGTACTCATGGTGGAGATGCTGGCGCAGGCCGGCGCTGTGTGTATGCTCTCAAAGCCTGAATACAAGGGTAAGATCGGCCTTTTTGGCGGCATCGACAAGGCTAAGTTCCGCAGACAGGTGGTCCCGGGCGATGTCCTCGATCTTGAAGTTGAGATCATCCGCCAGAGGGGACCTGTGGGTATAGGAAAAGCTCTCGCCTCAGTAGGCGGAGAGAAAGCCGTTTCATGCGAAATAACCTTTGCAGTTACTGACGGCAAAAAGGAATAATCTATGCACTAATTTCTCTAACCAAAAGGAGAACTAATAAATGTTCAAAAAAGTATTGATTGCCAACAGAGGAGAGATAGCAGTACGTATAATACGTGCCTGCCGTGAGCTGGGTGTTCGTACAGTGGCTGTATATTCGACTGCTGACCAGAAGACTCTCCATGCACAGATCGCAGATGAGGCCGTTTGCATAGGCCCTCCTGCAACAAAAGACAGCTACCTGAATATGAATGCCATAATCCAGGCAGCTATAAATACCGGCGCCGAGGCTATACACCCCGGATTCGGATTTCTTTCTGAAAATGCCGATTTCGCAAGACTCTGCGAAAAAAGCGGCATAGTTTTCATCGGCCCTTCATATGACTCTATAGAGATGCTGGGCAACAAGGCTGCTGCCAAGGAGACTATGGCTGCTGCCGGAGTCCCTGTTATCCCCGGTACAAAGGGCGCTGTAAGGTCTATAAAGGAAGCTGCTGAATTTGCTGAGAAGGCAGGCTATCCTGTACTTGTAAAGGCTTCTGCCGGCGGCGGCGGACGTGGTATAAGAAGAGTTGATACTCCCGATGAGCTTGAGGCTCAGATAATTGCCGCTCAGCAGGAGGCTAAGAACTTCTTCGGAGATGATTCGGTATATATCGAAAAATTCCTCATAGATCCTCATCATGTTGAGATACAGATAATGGCCGACAAGCACGGCAATTACATATACCTCGGCGAACGTGACTGCTCTATGCAGAGAAGGAACCAGAAGGTGCTGGAGGAGTGCCCCAGCCCTATAGTTAGCGAGGATCTCAGAAAGCGTATGGGCCAGGCCGCTGTTACAGCAGCAAAGCAGTGCAGCTATTATAACGCCGGAACTATAGAGTTCCTCGTTGACGATAACAGGGACTTCTACTTCATGGAGATGAATACCCGTATACAGGTAGAGCACCCCATAACAGAAGAGGTAACAGGCTTCGATCTCGTAAAGGCGCAGATAGAAGTTGCTGCCGGACTCCCTCTCAGTGTCAAGCAGGAGGATATAAAGCTCCGTGGTCATGCTATCGAATGCCGTATAAATGCCGAGAACCCGGATTACGATTTCCGTCCGTCTCCCGGCACGATCACTGCTCTGTATATGCCGGGCGGCCCGGGCATAAGAATAGACGGCGCTGTTTATCAGGGCTATACCATCACTCCGTACTACGATTCTATGATAAGCAAGCTCATCGCCCACGGTTCCGACCGTCAGGACGCTATAAACAAGATGACATGGGCGCTGGCTGAATTCATCGTTGAGGGAGTGGATACGAATATCGACTTCCAGCTTGCTCTTATAAGAAATCCTGATTTCAGAGCAGGAAAGTATGATATAGGCTTCCTCGGAAGATATATGGATAAGTATAAAGAAAAGAAATAATAAGATCTTGCAATAAACATTATATAAAGAAATGCGGTGAATACTATTGTTTGAAGATTTTTTTGACGTTGTAAAGAAACGTTTCAACGGCGGTGCTGACGAGGAGTATAAACCACCAATGTTCAAGTGCCCCAGATGCCAGGACCTCAGCCCGCTTTCCCGCTACGAGGAACTCCACAGAGTATGCCCTAAGTGTAATTACCACGGAAGACTTTCTGCTTCCGAGCGTCTGGCAATTACTGTTGACAGGGACAGCTTCAGGGAATTCGATGCTGATATGAAAAGCGGAAATCCTATCGATTTTCCGGAGTATCTCGAAAAACAGGAGCAGCTCCGTGAGACTACAGGGCTGAATGACGCAGTAGTAACAGGAACTGCCACCATCAAAGGCTCACCGGTCGTCATCGGTGTAATGGATTCACGTTATATGATGGGCAGTATGGGAAGCGTTGTGGGTGAGAAGATCACCAAGGCCTTTGAGTATGCTACAGAGAATAATATGGCTGTCATAATGTTCACTGCTTCCGGCGGAGCCCGTATGCAGGAGGGTATCGTATCCCTTATGCAGATGGCGAAGACCTCCGGCGCAGTAAAGCTCCACAGTGATAACGGAGGACTGTATATAACTGTCCTCACTGATCCTACTACAGGCGGCGTTACTGCAAGCTTTGCATCACTTGGCGATATCATTATCGCCGAGCCGAAGGTGCTTATCGGATTTGCAGGAAGAAGAGTTATCGAAGGTACTATCAAGCAGCGTCTGCCGGAGGACTTCCAGCTGGCAGAATTTATGCATGAGAAAGGCTTCGTGGATATGATCGTTGAGCGTAAGAAAATGAGGAGCACCCTCTCTCATCTGCTCAAGCTTCATGGCTACGATAAGAAGGAGGTCTGAGTTATGGACGAGAAAAAAACAGCATGGGAACGCCTGCAGCTTGTTCATACCAAGGGCAGACCTACTGTAAGAGATTATATACCGCTTATATTTACCGATTTCTATGAGCTTCACGGCGACAGACACTACGGTGATGATATGGCTATCCTCGGCGGCATCGGACGCCTTGACGGCCGCCCTGTTACTATAATCGGTCAGGTAAAGGGCAGAGACCTTGATGAAAACAAGGCCTGCAACTTCGCTATGCCTCATCCTGAGGGCTACAGAAAGGCTCTCAGACTTGCAAAGCAGGCTGAAAAGTTCCACAGACCGGTCATATGCTTCATTGACACTCCCGGCGCATTCTGCGGTATCGCAGCCGAGGAAAGAGGTATCGGTGAGGCTATCGCAAAGAATCTTGCTGAGTTCATGACGCTCCGCACTCCTATCATATCTATCGTTCTCGGTGAGGGCGGAAGCGGCGGCGCTCTGGCTCTCGGTGTCTGCGATGATCTGGCTATCCTGGAGAACGCCCAGTATTCTGTTCTTTCGCCAAGAGGTTTCGCAAGTATACTCTGGAAGGATGCTTCCCGTGAGCAGGAAGCAAGCGAAATAATGCATATCACAGCAGAGGATATGGTCAGCCTCGGGGTGGCTGAAGAAGTCATCGAAGAGCCCCGTGGAGGCGCACATAACGATTTAGACAAAATTTCAGAGAATATTAAGGAATATTTGTCACAGAAAATTCCGGAAAAATGCGAAAAAGATATTGACGTTTTGCTTAAAGAACGTTATACTAAGTTTAGAAAGATCGGAGAGTTCCTTGACTGATACCGGTCTTGAGTTCAAAGGAGGAATTAAATATGATTTTTGAAAAGCTGAAGGATATTGTTGCTGAACAGCTCGGAGTTGACGCAGAGGAAGTAACAGCAGAAGCAAACATTCAGGACGATCTTGGCGCTGATTCACTCGATGTTGTTGATCTTATCACAACTATCGAAGATGAGTTCGACCTTTCTATCCCGGATGAGGCTGTTGAGGAGATCAAGACAGTCGGCGATATCGTTAACTATATCGAGAAGAATACAGAGGAATCTGAAGACTGATTTAAAGCCGGCCAGAAGGCCGGCTTTTATTTGTGTAAAGCATGAAAATAAGAGGGCTGTATATTACAGCCCTATGACGAAAAAATAATTCGGGACGCCGGGGGCGGCGTCCCCTACAAAAGCGAATATGCTTTTGATAGATTCAAATTAAAAAGCAGCAAACTTCTGGCGCCGGAACGACGCCCCTACATACAATCGCATAAAATCGCAAATTGTAGGGGCAGCGTTTAGCCGCCCACTTTGATGTTTTAATGAATTTTTGACAAACAAGAGGGCTGTATATTACAGCCCTCTTTGTGTTTATTCAACTGAGATCGGAGCATCCAGCTTTGCAAAATAGGTCTCTGCGTAGGCTCTGTATTCCTGGCGGAAGGTCTCGTCGTTCTCCTTTACATCGTGGAGATAAGCGTGGATGTTGGTCTTTTCGTCGGTCTCTATCAGGCATCCTGCGATATTTGAGCAGTGATCCGAGATACGTTCCAGATTGGTAAGGATATCCTGGAATATATATCCCAGCTCAACTGTACACTCGTCATTCTGTAACCTGCGGATGTG
>LVAK01000168.1 GCA_001604035.1 Clostridiales bacterium Firm_05 | reverse complement strand
GTGATATCGATCCTCTCCTCTGCAAGCTTTGCAGACTGAGCACTTGCCTTAAGTGCTGAGAGCTTAGTGTTGAGAGCGTCCTCGATATCTGCTCTTACTTTGTTGGCCAGCTGACCGATGACCGGTCTTTCCTCTGCTGAGAGCTTACCCATCTGTTTGAGTATAGCTGTGAGTTCTCCCTTCTTGCCGAGGAACTTGATCCTCAGGTCATCGAGAGCCTTGATCTCTGTACAGGCTTCAAGCTCCTGCTTGGCCTGTGCTTCAATTTTTTCAAGCTGTTCTTTCATTGTTTCACCTCAAAATTTTTTTGTTTAGAATTGAGAATGGATGTGTGCCCTGACGGACATGATCTCAATTCTTTTTGTGTCGTGACTAAATAAAAAAGTCCTGCCCTAAAGGACAAGACTTAAAACCTTGCTTTTATACCACCTTTGGTCAGGAGAGCCGACACTCTCTTGTCTTTAACGCAGACCTACGTCAGAGCCTACAATGCCCGCAGCAGCATACCACTTCAGCAGTTCGCCGCACCGCACTTCCGTTCCGCCCCTCGTGAGTGAACTTCAGTCTGTTTTCTGCCGGAGCGCTCACACCTGTCCGCTCCTCTCTGATGACATTCCGCAGTCTTACTCTCTCAGTCATAGGGTTGTAAGTATATTATAATACGCTCTGCGAAAAAAATCAAGTGTTTTTATTGAATTTTTTTTAGATCTGTGGTATTATATAAGTTATACAGAAAATAATTATGGAGTGATATAATGGACAATTTTTGTGAACAGCTCGTTGTGAAGAAAGAGACATCCGGCGACAAGGCCAGAAGAATCGGAACTATGATATCCGGCTCACTTTTCACATTATGCCTCGTGCTTATTGCGATCATGCAGCTCGGAACGCCTCTCATAGCGCTTTTAGGACTTCTCCTTGCAGTTGGGGCAGGATACGGAACGTACTTCCTTGTGACAACCTCCTACGTTGAGTACGAGTATACCTTCACAAACGGCGAGCTTGACGTAGACAAGATAATCGCCAAGAAGAAGCGCAATTCTCTTCTCAGCGTGGAGGTAAGGAGCTTTGCTGATTTCGGAAAATACAGCGATGATCTCGAGGAATCCGAGGACATGACAGTGGTTTTCGCTACAGATAACGTTGTGTCGAAGGAATACTATGCTGATTTCGACCATAAGGATTACGGAAAGACACGTCTTGTATTCGTGCCGGATGAGCGTATGCTGGATAATATCCGCAAATTTCTGCCGGTAAAGCTCAAGCAGAAATTAGCTGCTGAATAATATACAATAAAGAACGCCGAGAGAAATAATGTTTTACAGGGTATATGCATCGCTTTTCCCGGATCGAACGGCGTTTTAGCAACAACGCCAAAAGGAAAAACAAATCAAGTTAATACAAAGGAGGTCATTTACAATGCTTATCGTCACACCAAAACAAATGAGCCGCATCGAGGATCGCTCAGAAAAGCTGGGCGTTTCAAAAAAACAGCTCATGGAAAACGCCGGAAAAGCTCTCGCTGAAGCTATTGACGAGCACTGCCGCAAGGATACCACTGTCCCTGCCGAGGAAAAATCCATTGTCTTTCTTGCCGGAAAGGGCAACAACGGCGGTGACTGCTTCGCAGCGGCCAATATCCTCGTTTATCGTGGATACAAGATAACGATCATCAATGTGGGCGGTCAGCCTTCCACTGATCTTGCAAAGGAAATGTTCCTCCGTCTTCCAAAGGAGCGGATAGAGTTCATAGACGGCTACCGAAGCGAAAGCGTTGAGGCAGCTATAGAAGCCGCTGAGCTGGACTATATGACCATCCCTCAGCCAAAGGAGCTGGATGCCCTCTCCAAAACAAAGAACAGGAATCCCCTGGAAAATATCCTCCTCCAGGAAAAACGCAGGATGAGTCTGGTAAAAAGCGCTATAATCTGTGCTTCCGTTATCGTTGACGGAGTTTACGGCACCGGTTTCCACGATCAGCTTGATAAGAATATAGCCGGTATCTTCGCTATAGGTACAAGTGCGTACCGTATAGCAGTTGATGTTCCCAGCGGCGGAAACAGCTTCACAGGCACAGTGGCTTTCGGAGCATTTGAAGCTGATGAGACAGTGACCTTCGGTTTCATGAAGACAGGCATGACACAGTACCCTATGAGAAAATACTGCGGAAAAATGACCGTTGCTGATATAGGTATACCGGACGAGGCTCGTGATGTGCTCGACAGCGACAGGAAATACTATCGCATCGAAAGAAATCACCTTGCAAGCTTTCCTCCCAAGAGAGAACGTGACGCATACAAGACCAATTTCGGAAATGTTCTCGTTATTGCCGGAAGCTCTTCAATGCGTGGAGCTGCGGCTTTTGCGGCACTCGGTGCTTTCCGAAGCGGCACAGGCCTTGTGAAGGTAGCCTCTGTTGAAAAATGCATAGATACTGTATCTGTACTCGTTCCGGAAGCAACTTATATTGAAATGGACTGTGATGACTACGGCTTCATGCTCTTTGACAGCAGCAAGGATGCTCTGAAAAAGGCTATGGACAGCGCTACGGCTATAGTTATAGGCTGCGGCATGGGAGTAACTCCGGATACAATGGAAATAACACGCTTCGTCCTTGCAAATGCAAAATGTCCGGTTGTAGTTGACGCAGATGGAATAAATTGCATTGCATCGGACATAGATATTTTACTGGGAAAGAAAACGGACGTGGTCATTACTCCTCATATTGGAGAAATGGCAAGGCTGCTCAACTGTGAAAACTCAATGGTACGCAATAACCGTATAATCGCTGCTGAAAAGTATGCTGAGAAGTATGGCATAACCGTTGTACTTAAAGGCGCCGGCACTCTTATTGCAAACAGCAGGATGACTGCTTCCAACCATACCGGAAATGCAGGCATGGCTGTAGGAGGATGCGGAGATATACTTGCCGGTATAATCGGCTCCATAATCGCTCAGGGCTGTGCTGTATACGATAGTGCCTGCGCCGGAGTATATATCCATGGTCTCGCCGGAGACGCTGCCGCCAATAAATACGGAATGGAAGCAATGCTCCCGAGAGATATTATCGACTGCCTGTCCGATTCATTCAGACTTCTTAAAGAAAAACACGGAAAAAAGCCCTGACCTGCGGCGAAATATAAGGACAGTATCAGCTGCCCGGAGGATGTTTAAAGTCAAAAAAATATGATAGGAGAGATATCATGAAAAGACTTTTTACATTCGTATCGGTAATTTTTGCGGTCATCTGTCTGACATCGTGTTCAGTACCGCTTAAAAAGACCGCTTCACGCAGCAATGGACTCAATTGCTCATTCACAGCCGCTGCCAGTATCACTCTTGATAAATTGCAGGCCGAAGGAACTATCAGCCGCCATGGTGCAGGTATTTGGGATATGGAATTCAGCTCCCCAAACAGTCTCAGCGGCATAAAGCTTGAATTCAGCGAAGGCAATACCCGAGCCTCTTACAAGGGATTAAGCTTCTCAGTCCCCCAGTCGGCAGTGCCGGTGAGGGCGATGCTCCTTAATCTTATGAAGGCCGTTGACGATAACGCAGCAGCAGAGGAACTCAGCGGCGATGAGAAGGACGGACTCCTGGCAATAAGCGGCAAGCTCGACGGCGGCAGCTATACTCTTAAAGTTGATAAAGAAGGCCGCCTAAGCGGATTTGAAATGCCGAATAATGACCTGAAAATGTCATTTACAGAGCTGAAGGTGATCTCTGAGAGCAATAAGTCTGCTGAAACAACAGAATTGACTTCAGTAACAGAAACTGTTACATCTGAAACAGTTACAGATCCCACAAAAAGTGAAACATAAAAAATAGCCGGATAACTGTCCGGTTATTGAAGCTGTTAATAAACTTCAAATTGAGATAACAGATTGCGGGCGCCGGTACGGCGCCCCTACACCAAATTGCGTAATATCGCAGAATTGTAGGGGCGGCGTTTCGCCGCCCGCTTTGCTGTCTTATTAAATCTTGACTTTTTGACAAACTAAATAGCCGGACAACTGTCCGGCTATTATATTTACAACGATCATTCCGCAGGGAAATAATAATCCAGCATAAGAGTGATCATCATGGAATATGCTTCTACGCCATCCTCACGGCCGTTCATTTTGATATTGGTATCCAGAGCCGCTTCGGAGACTGTATCCACTGTTTCCGTAGGGATTATCTCCTTTTTCTTATTCTCCTCCCAGTAATTATCAGGCAGGAACCTGAACCAGTCTTTACGTACCTGGTCGGAGATAGTATCGGTAAGATAATATCCCTCGCTGATATCGTTCTTGTATATCTGATTGTGGACGTACTCCAGCCCCTCAAGGCAGCCCGAATACCGGAACTCGATGTTATCGCTTCTCATCGTAGCAAGATAGGCTATAAAATTCGCCTCATCCTCCTGAATGAAGCCACGGAGGTGGGAATACTCATGGCAGATAGTATCCGGCAGATTTGTCTTTACCATATCGTCGTTATAATTTGACTCCATGGAAAATGGAAAATAGATGCCAGAAAGATGAGTCTGGCTCATAAAGTAGGAGAATTTTATCGGCTTTGCGTCCGGATAATAGCCCTTTAGCTGGGGATAATCCTCGCCAAGTGTCTTCATAGCCTTCTTGGCCTCTTCATTAAAGTCAGCGGTGAGGTAAAATCTGTCATCGCTGTCCCTGGGCACCTGCGGAGCAAGCCTGTTTGCCTCATCGATAAGAGCTCCGTAGAGAGCTACGAGCTCGCTTCTCGGATGATCCTTCGGCTTGAGGTAACGCTCAGAAAACGGCGTACACTGGTACATTATGAAGCAGTTCATAGTCTCTGCCGTGAATATGTAGCAGACTATCCACAGCACCACAGACGCAAATATATCCGCAGTTTTTCGCCGTGAACTCTTCCGGAATATCAGCAGTCCTGCTGTAAGCGGCAGTCCTATGACAACAAGGAGCAGTCCCATTATTATCAGCACCTCTCCGACTGAAAAGGGGAATATTCCGCTGATACGTGAAAGGATATTGGAAATATGGGGAAAGACCTTGAAAACATAGAGATCTGCAAATGGCCTGCACAATCTTGCAATGATATTTATAAAAAGCATGAGCAGCATTATGAGTGCCGGTATAAGATGACGCTTTTTCATTTTCAGTATCTTTTTCATAATTATCGCTCCCCTCAAGAGATATCACTTCTATTATAGCATATTTCGCTCCTGACTACAACCGTTGCATTTCATATTTAATAGTGGTATAATTATACAGAAAAAAAATTTCAGGAGTTATAATGGATAAAAAAATTGTTTTTACGAGAAAGCCTGTTATAGTGGGTATGACGCTTATATGCTGTCTGCTCTGGGGAAGCGCTTTCCCATGTATAAAAATAGGCTACAGGCTGTTCCATATATCTTCGGGCAGCACCGCATCGCAGATACTTTTTGCCGGAGAACGATTCCTGCTGGCAGGTATAATGGCTGCTGCCGCCGGAAGTCTTATACAGAAAAAGCCTCTTATACCGGGCAGAAGCTGCCTTCCAAAGGTATGCATACTCTCCCTGTTTCAGACGATACTGCAATATACCTTCTTCTACATTGGCCTTTCCCATACCACAGGGATGAAAAGTTCTGTCATAACTGCTTCAAACGTTTTCCTCTCAATACTTGTATCGGTAATAGTTTTCAGGACGGAGAAGCTGACTTTAAGGAAGCTCCTTGGATGTGTACTCGGATTCAGCGGTATCATTCTCATAAACCTGACCGGAGAAAATGACCTGAGCATGAGCTTTTCCGGAGAAGGACTTGTGTTCCTGTCAGCCCTTTCCTACGCATTTTCAGCTTCCTTTACAAAGCGCTTTTCCAAAACCGCCGATCCAGTCCTCCTGAGCAGCTGGCAGTTCATCATTGGCGGCGCTGCTATGATAACAGCCGGACTTGCAGCCGGAGGCTCTCACAGCAGCTTTACTACGGCAGGGACTGCAATGCTGCTGTATCTTGCGTTCATATCAGCCGCTGCATTTTCGCTCTGGAGCATACTTCTGAAGTATAATCCGGTATCATCAGTATCAGTTTTCGGCTTTATGAACCCTGTATTCGGGGTGATACTTTCAGCGCTCCTGCTCTCGGAAAAATCTGCGGCAGGTCCTCTGATGATCGCATCTGCTCTCGCACTGATAACTGCCGGGATAATAACTGTCAACCTTACACCTGCCCCAAAGGAGGAAAAGAATGGATAAACTTTCGGTTCTAAAGGAATATTTCGGACATAAAGCCTTCCGCAGCGGTCAGGAAGAACTGATAGACCATATCCTTTCAGGTCAGGATGTACTCGGTATAATGCCCACCGGTGCCGGAAAATCCCTTTGCTATCAGGTCCCTGCACTTATGCTCAAGGGAGTGACCATAGTGATCTCACCGCTCATTTCCCTTATGAAGGATCAGGTAAGTGCTCTCGTATCAGCAGGTGTAAGTGCCGCCTGCATAAACAGCTCACTGACTGCCGAAGAGTATGCAGATACTATGCAAAAGGCATTTCACGGCGATTACAAGCTGATATATGCTGCTCCGGAAAGGCTTGACACTCAGGAGATGCTGAGACTTGCTTCGGCAATCGAGATCTCAATGGTAACTGTAGACGAAGCGCACTGCGTTTCACAGTGGGGACAGGACTTCCGCCCAAGCTATCTGCACATCACAGAATTTATAGAGCGCCTCCCATACCGACCGGTAGTAAGTGCCTTTACCGCCACTGCTACCTCCGAGGTAAAGGAGGATATAATACGCATACTCAGACTTAATGAGCCATTCTCGCTGACCACAGGATTTGATCGGAAGAACCTATACTTCTCAGTCATGCAGCCCTCCAATAAATATGACGCTCTGCGGAAGCTCATTGCAGGATATGGCAGCAAATGCGGCATTGTCTACTGTCTCTCACGCAAGAAAGTGGAGGAGGTCTGCGATAAGCTAAATGAGGACGGATTCTCCGCTACACGCTACCATGCCGGACTGTCCGACAGTGAAAGGCGCAGGAATCAGGATGATTTCATATACGACCGCCGCAGGATAATGGTTGCAACAAATGCCTTCGGAATGGGTATCGACAAATCGGATGTTTCCTTTGTGATACATTACAATATGCCGAAGAATATCGAAAGCTACTATCAGGAGGCCGGCCGTGCAGGGCGTGACGGAGAGCCGGCTGAATGTGTGCTCCTGTACAGCGGTGCGGATGTAAGGACAAACAATTTTATGATAGAAAAAAGCCGTGAGGAGAACACTGACCTTTCCGATGAAGAAAAGGATATCATGCTTGAACGTGACAGGCAAAGACTGAAGGAAATGACATTTTATTCCACCACCACAGGCTGCCTCAGGGAGTTCATGCTGAATTATTTCGGCGAAAAATCGAAGAATTACTGCGGTAACTGCTCTTGCTGCGTGAACGGCTTTGAAAAGGTGGATATAACCATAGACGCACAAAAGATAGTTTCCTGCGTTTACCGTATAAAACAGAAAGGCCGTGACTACGGCAAGGGAATGATAGTGGATGTGCTCCGTGGCAGTAAAAACGAAAGGCTGCTCTCCCTCGGATTTGACAAGCTGTCGACCTATGGGATAATGTCAGATGTATCGCCTAAAAGGATACGTGCCGAGCTTGATCACCTTATTGCTATGGACTACCTGCATATCACTGACGATGATTACCCTATGGTAAGCCTTGCTCCTGCCTCCGCCGGACTTCTCCGTGACAAAATTCCGATAAGCATGAATCTCCCAAAGGAGCAGACTCCTCTCGGGAAAAAGCGTGCAGACGACCGCTTCTATGCGGAAAGCCCTCTGTTTGCAGAGCTTCGTGCTCTCAGGGGAAAGCTTGCGGCTGAGGCTCATGTGCCTGCTTATATCGTATTCTCAGATGCAGCCCTGCGTGATATGTGCCGGATACTCCCTACTGACAGGGCAAAGTTCCTCACCGTCTCCGGCGTAGGACGAAGTAAGGCTGACAAGTACAGCGATGAGTTCTGCGGACTTATCAGGGAATACATCCGCTCTCATCCGGACGAGGAGAAGGCTCCGGCGGGCGAAGTCAGCTATCTTGAAAAGCAGCTTGACAGTGTGAGGGAACATATTGCTGTCTCACGCAGCACTGCTCCGAAGCCCTGGACAGAGGATGAAGAAGAAATGCTGCGGAAAGAATTTTCAGAGGGAATGACTGCTGCTGATATTGCCGTCCGGCATAAACGGACGAAGCTTGCAGTCAATTCACGGCTCAAAAAGCTGGGCCTGATATCATAGGAGGGAAAAATGACAAAGATCGATCTTATAACCGGCATACTCGGCTCAGGAAAGACAACATTCCTGAAGCATTATGCACGCTATCTTATATCACAGGGACAGCGGATTTCGATACTGGAGAATGATTTCGGGGCTGTCAACGTCGATATGATGATACTACAGGATCTGAAATGTGATAACTGTCAGCTTGAAATGGTAGCAGGCGGCGGTGATGCTCACTGCCACAGGAGACGCTTCAAGACACAGCTCATATCCCTTGGTATGCAGCATTTCGACCGTGTTATCGTTGAACCCTCCGGAATATTCGATATGGACGAGTTCTTCGATACCATACACGAGTCCCCCCTCGACCGCTGGTTTGAAGTCGGAAGCATACTTACAGTAGTGGATGCCGAGACCGATGAGCAGCTCCCTGAACAGATGGAATACCTCTTTGCCTCAGAGGCTGCCTGCTGCGGAAAGCTGATACTCAGTAAACGGGAGTCGTTTCCGGATGAGACTGAAGAGCAGATAGCCGGCAGGCTCCTCGCCCACCTTGAACGCTCTCTTGCAGATATACGCTGCGACAGGCATTTCACACGAAGGGATATGCTGACCAAAAGCTGGGATGAGCTGGATGATGAGGACTATGCAGCGCTTCTCAATGCCGGATACCGTGGATCATCATATATAAAAAAGTATCACCCCGGTGATATCATCAGCGGAGTGCATTACTTTATGAATATTGCCATGCCAT
>LVAK01000167.1 GCA_001604035.1 Clostridiales bacterium Firm_05 | reverse complement strand
CCGAGAACAGAAGCGTAGTACATATTTCTGTTGAGAGCGCCTTCATCAGGGCTTACGACCATGAACTTCTCCTTGTTGAAGCTGATGTCGTTTATATCCTTGAGCATAGCCTTGAGTACCTGATATGTAGGCATAACGTTATCGAATCCCATGAGCGGAACAGCGTTCTGCACTCTTGGATCGTGTGCATCGAAGCAAACGATATTTGAAACGCCCATAGCCTCCAGCTCCTGAAGAGCGCAGGCACAGTCAAGTGACTCACGGTAATTTCTTCTGTGCTGACGTCCGCCGTAGAGGGTAGGCATGATAACGTTGATACGATGAGCCTTACCGCTTGCAGCCTGGATTATTCTCTTGAGATCCTGGAAATGATCGTCAGGAGACATAGCGTTCTGCATACCGAAGTAGTCGTACTTGATGCTGTAATTGCCCACATCGATGATGATGAAGAGATCCTTACCACGTACAGTTGACTTGATAAGTCCCTTTCCGTCACCTGAAGAGAAACGAGGGCATTCACTTTCAACGAGGAAGGTATCAACCTCGATACCGCCCTTGCCGGCCCAGTCAACAAGGTATTTATTGATCTTATCACCGAGCTCGGTGACACTGTTCATAGCAATTATGCCAATAGGTGCAACGTTGGAATCACGTCCGAATAAAATTTCACTTGAAGCAGTCATAAGATTATTTTCACACGAAAAGCGTGTGATACTCCTTTCATTAATACGTCCGCATACAGCGGCGGGATATTGCAAGGATCACTTGCAGAAGTTCTCGATATACGATTCGATATCGTGAGCGATGATCTGTTTTGCAACATCGGCGTGTTCGATCTCATTTACGGCAGTAGTTTTGTTTTCGAGCTCCTTGTAGACCTTGAAGAAATGGATCATTTCATCGAAGATATGCTTAGGAAGCTCCTCAATATCCGTATACATATTGTAGTTGGGGTCATCAAAGGGGATAGCGATGATCTTATCGTCCCTGTGACCGTTATCGAGCATTCTGATAACGCCTATGGGATAGCATTTTACAAGTGTGAGCGGCATCAGAGTTTCCGAGCAGAGAACAAGAACGTCAAGAGGATCCTGATCGTCCGAGTAGGTTCTTGGAATAAGACCGTAGTTAGCAGGATAATGAGTAGAAGTATGGAGGATACGATCCATTTTGATAAGACCTGTTTCCTTGTCCAGCTCATACTTTATCTTGCTTCCCTTACCGATCTCAATAACGGCAATAAAATGGTCGGGGCTGATGCGCTTCGGGCTGATGTTGTGCCAAATATTCATATGATCCCTCCGCATTTATCCGGAAAACCGGAAATAATGATACACTTACGTGCCAATAACAAGAGTTTTATCCTACTAATTAGTATACCATTTTTTTATGATTTGTCAATAAGGGAGCGAATTTTCGGCATAGTGATACAAATTCTCTCAAAATGGAGAGTTTTTTTGACTTATAGACAAACTTCGCCCGAGCGGTATGCGGGCAACAGGAATATTAATAGAAAATGAATATTGATAATGAATATTATAATACAAAACTATTGATTTTTTTGAAGAAATAATGTAAAATGTATATAAGACTATTTGCGCCGTCAGGTAGTTTTGAAAAGTTACTGATCCGGGAAAGGGGGAGCTGCAGAATGAAGAGCTATAATATCGCACTGATAATCGAAGAGATAGATCAGAGCTACCAGAGTGCGATACTGAATGGTATATCATCCACAGCAAAAGACTATTCAATGAATGTCTCTGCGTTTGTTTCATTCAGCGGTTCCATGAACAATCCGAGGCACGATGCCGGTGAGTTCACTATTTTTTCCCTGCCGGATTTCAGCAGGTTTGACGGTGCGATACTCCTTACGAATACTATAGCTTATCAGCCTGTCGTTGATAATATCCTTTCACGCATCAAAGAAGCGGGTATACCGGCTGTAAGCATTGATAATGACATCCCGTATCTCTACCATATCGGTATTGACAACAGAACGGCGATGAGGAATATAACCGAGCATCTTATAAAAGTCCACGGATACAAGCGATTTTTCTATATTTCCGGTCCGAACGACAATCCGGAGAGCGCAGACCGCCTTGGCGCATTCCTTGAGGTTCTTGGCGAGAACGGCCTTAGCATAGATAAGGAAGATATATATCACGGAGATTTCCGTGCCCATTCAGGAAAGGCCGCTGCCGAGAAGCTTATAGCATCGGGCAATGAGCTGCCGGATGCTATAATATGTGCAAATGATGTAATGGCTGCCTCAGCCATAAATCACCTTACGGCCAATGGTATTTCCGTTCCGGGAGATGTAGCCGTCACCGGATTCGATAATACCTACAATACTCAGAATTATCAGGTGGAGATAACTTCCGTTGACCGTCCTCTCGGCTTGTCGGGAAGACTGGCCTGCAAGATGCTGTATAACCGTCTGAATGAACTTCCGCAGGAGCGCAATATTATACTGAAAATGTCCACACGCTTCACAGAGAGCTGCGGCTGCTGTGAAAATATAAGCCATGATATAGATTCGTTCAGGGAATTGAATTATCGCAATTATATGCGATTTGAGGATTCTCAGCAGCTTATGTCATCCATAAATCTGGTTTCTACCGGACTTCTTGGCTGCAACAATTTTGATGAATATATCAGTCAGATGAAGAAATTTGTCAGGGATATCTCTCCGGATGAGTTTTATTTTTGTCTGTGTGATAACTGGGATTCCGAATCATCCGTGGATCAGAGCATAATGCCTTTTAAGGATGAGGAGATCATACCGACGGATTATACTGATGAAATGATAGTGCAGATAGCCTACCGGAACGGCAGCTTCTTTGAAGGCGGCCGTATCAGCAGGAACGATATTATACCTCAGTCGGCCGACGAAAGACCGGCAGGAAGGATATTTTACCACATTCCGCTGCATTTTGGTGAGCGCTGTCTTGGATATATGGTCATGTGCAACCCGAGGATACAGCTCAGCAGCTCGATGTTTGAGACACTCTGCATAAGCATCAGCAATTCTCTTGAGAATATCCGCAAGCTCATCTGCCTTGAATATGCAGTTGACCGTCTTGGCAAGCTTTACGCACTTGATACATTTTCAGGCATATACAACCGCAACGGTTTTATCCATGCTACAGAATCGTTGTACCGTGACTGTGTGGTCAATAAAAGGAAGATCATGCTCATGTTCATAGACCTGGACGGCCTGAAGAAGATCAACGATACCTTTGGCCACGGAGTTGGAGATAATGCTATCTTCAATATAGCTGAAGTCCTGAGGACCTCATGCAGATCAGGGGAGATATACTGTCGCTTCGGAGGCGATGAGTTCATTGTCTTTGGCACGGATTATACCGACGAAGAGGCAATGAAGCTGAAAAGGCGCATCCAGCGGAACATAAGCATTATTAACCAGAAGCAGAAAAAGCCGTACAAATTAAGTGCAAGTGCAGGTTATGTTATAGATACGCCCAAGCCCGATGAGGATATATTCAGATTTGTCACAGCTGCCGACAATGTTATGTACACTGAAAAACGCAGGAAAAAGCTGTCACGTTATCTTAAAAAGAATGATCAAGGAGCGGATTAATGATCCGCTCCTTTTGTTATGATAATTGTACAAAAAACGTTGACATTTATAATGCAAAGTGCTATAATTAGGAATGTGATTTTTTTAAAAGCACAAAAAATATGAAAGGGATGAACCAATGCTTCAACTTAAAGAGATCGTAAAAAAATACGGAGACGGAGAAAATGTTGTCACTGCACTGAACGGCGTCAGCATTACATTCCGGGAGAATGAATTTGTAGCTATTCTCGGACATTCCGGCTGCGGAAAGACAACGATGCTGAACATAATCGGGGGACTTGATCAGTATACATCCGGCGACCTTATAATAAATGGGGTGTCAACAAAAAAGTATAAGGACAGAGACTGGGATGCATACAGAAACCATTCAATAGGATTTATTTTCCAGAGCTACAATCTTATCCCGCACCAGACGGTGCTGTCCAACGTTGAGCTTGCGCTGACTATCTCAGGCGTTTCAAAGAGCGAGCGAAGGAAACGTGCCAAGGAGGCTCTTGAGAAGGTCGGCTTAGGAGACCAGCTCCATAAGAAGCCGAATCAGATGTCCGGCGGCCAGATGCAGCGTGTGGCAATAGCCCGTGCGCTGATAAATAATCCGGATATACTGCTTGCGGATGAGCCTACAGGCGCTCTTGACAGCGAGACCAGTATCCAGGTAATGGAGCTCCTGAAAGAGATCGCCAAGGATAAGCTTGTAATAATGGTAACACATAACCCTGAACTTGCCGAGCAGTATGCAACACGTATCGTCCGTATAAAGGACGGACAGCTCACAGGTGACAGTGATCCGTTTGAGCCGGAAAAGGCTGACAAAAAGGCAGAGTCAAAGAAGCAGCGTGTATCCATGTCATTCCTGACAGCGGTATCGCTTTCACTGAACAACCTG
>LVAK01000166.1 GCA_001604035.1 Clostridiales bacterium Firm_05 | reverse complement strand
GATCTTCCAAGCCTGCTTATGCTCTCAATGTAGAGCGTGTCTCCCTCACGGACGTATTCGAGCATTGCTTTCAGCTCGGGACGGTTTGCATTCTTACCAGACATCTTCTCAGCAAAAATACGCTCGACCTGATATTGATTCATCAAGGCTTCCTGACGAGCCGTCTCCTGATGTTCCGTTGATACCCTAATATATCCTATTCTGCCCATAGTTCATCTCCTTACTTTCCCAAAAAGAGGTGGCGACTTTCGGAACGTCTCAAAAGTCAAAACACCACTTTTTGGAACGCTTTTTCAGTCGCTTTTCAGGTGTCCCATAAAGTACACTTTTTGGAACATTACCATGCTCCTCCATAGCAGCTCTCATACAAGCTTTCCCCACACATATACTTCACATCACGAAGAGCCTCGTGAAGCAAATTCGTATCCATGAGCATCTCCTCAATCTCGTCGCAGGTGTAACCGTACTCAAGCAGAAGTTCTACATCCTCGCTGTCAACGCCGTAGCAACCACAGTATGCAAGCAGTATCTCCTCATGCATATTGTAATAGGGAGAGTCGTCATACAAGCTCATATACTTGGAGCGGTACAGCTTCGGTTCAAATTCTGAGCGTGTGATATCACCGTTCCTGTCGATACGGAGTATATCACCCTCATCGGTTTTGATCCTCTCATTGGCGAACTTGTGAAGTCCTATCTTGCGGAGAGCATTTTTCATGATACTCTCGGTGGATGCGTATACATACAGCCCGATATCCTTGAAGTGTAGCAGGCACATCGGGTTGCTGCCTTTGACAATGTATAAGCTATTACTGTCATCAAGGACTGTGAACGTAAAGTTGCCCTCGACCGTTTCTGCCATATTCTTCAGGCTATCGAAGTCGAGCTTGTTCTGCATTTCAATAAGCTGACAAGCGGCGTAGCTGTCAGTCTCGATATGGGTATCGGGTATGAGCTTCTCCTTTCTCAGTTCCTTATCATTCCAGAGAACGCCGTTATGCGCAAAAGCGAAAGAAGTATCGCCGGCTATACCGGCGAATGGATGATTGTTGTAGTTGTATTTCTCATTACCCTGGGTAGTCATACGGGTATGCCCCATGACAGCTATTGTGCCTTCCGGCGGATTGAAGTGAAGTTTGTGCGCAGGCTTGGGGCGCTTATATATAACGACCTTACCGTCATTTATGTAGCTGATACCAGCTGCATCAGTACCGCGTTCCTCAGCTGCGTTAGCGAGTGCCTGAGTGAGCTTGCGTAAAACTTTATGAGGTATAATCCCCTGATAATCGAGAAAACCGAATAAACTGCACATAATTATTCCTCCTTGAATATGATATCTATCATTGGTTTTTTCTTTTCTTCGGCAATTTCTTTGAGCCTGTCGCTTATCATGTCAACTACAACAGTTGCAGCTACAACAGCAGCAACGGCGATAAGCTCACCAGCTGAACCGGAGACAATTTTCTTGAGGTCGTCGTTCATTACAGATCCTCCTCAACGGTAATGTTCTCATTGATATAGAGCCTGCGTTCTTTTAGGTACTGGATCAATTCAGGTTCCTTTACAGTAGCTACAAACTCCGACCAGCTCATATTAGCGATACCTTCATCGGTCAGGTGTATTGCCAGATCGCATATCTCGTTTACCAGTTCAATAGCAGCGATAAGGGTATTGTATTTGAGCGTGCCTCTGAACAGGCGGAACTCAATCGTTGCCCAGTTCATAAGATTAACTGCGGCATACCTGCCATTATTTCCTTTCTTTGCTTTATCCAGTATTTCACGGCCACTCTTCTCGTAGCCGTAACGAGCAGCCCAGCGGTTCATCGAATACTCAGAACGACGGCTGAATTTCAGGAGCTCAGCCCAATGACTCTCAACAAAGAACAGAATCCTTGAAATTACTTCGTCCTGTTCCTCATGAGTCTCACCAAGACAGCATCTGTTAACGTGGATATGCAAACCGCAGGTGCTTGTCTGATGTGAGCGATATCCCAGAGATATAGCCTTTTTCATTATCTCCTCCCACTGATAATTCTTGTGATATTCAAGGGACATTGGATGCGTGACCAACTCCATTCCGTCATCTAATGAGCCGTCGCCTTTAATGTAAATATGCTCTTCGTCCCTATTGGCGATAGCAAGTATCTCTTCAGCATTGTCAGAGTCTTTACCAGCTCCGTCTATTTCAAGTTCGATACCGAAATACCGCTTAGAATCGCCATAGAATATGGGTTCAGGCTTGTAGCCGTAGTCGTGGATAGAACGATTCCTGTCAACTTCATCGTGATAGCATTCGCTGCAATAATCATATCCGTCGAGGTGATAAGCATCATCTTCGTGAAGCAGTGCATCGCAGCAGGAGCAGCGAGTATAGTGGTTTTCGTAACAGTGACGGCAAAGCGTGGTATATTCGTCGCCGTAGCTATCATCTGTCCATACAACCTCACCGCAGCGGTCGCAGGTTGATGTGAACCTCTCGTAGCAGTCTGTGCAGACTACTTCGCCGTTTACCTCTTCATAGTCTTCGTCTTCTCCGATAAGAGCTCCACAGTGGGAGCAGTACAGTGCGTTCTTCTTGTTATCTTCCATTGTAAAAACCTCCATAAAATAGTTAAGCCGCTCCCGAAGGAGCGGCATTTTCATTAATACTCGTTTGCAAGTAACATAGTGAAGTGGTCACCGTCATCGATGATATACACCTTCTCGACTATTGGCTTCTCGGTTGGGAGCAGGTACACTTTCCGG
The DNA here is from genome assembly GCA_001604035.1 of Clostridiales bacterium Firm_05. GTDB lineage: Bacteria > Bacillota > Clostridia > Oscillospirales > Ruminococcaceae > Ruminococcus. The sequence goes on along the minus strand of LVAK01000166.1, from coordinate 1,952 downwards.
TACTCAGGTTCTTCTGAACGGTGTGTGATTGACTGCATGCAGCCGACCTGCTCAAGGTCGAATACCTGCAAATAGTCTTTCGGAGCAGGCATATGCTCTACACATTCCCACAAAAACAGCTGTATTTCAAGTGGTATAGTGCTGTCAACTCCACAGGTCAGATAGCGTTTGTTTGAGGACATCCTTATCTTCTCCTTTCATGAAAATATTGATGATAACAACTTTCATCAATGTAATAATATACATTTGAAGGAGAAAAATTATCGGGATTCGGCTATATACGGACAAAAAATAAAAGCTTTTATTATGATAATAATTATTATCATAATAATTATATATATTTTCAAAATCAAAATTCTCGGAAACCGCCCTGATTTTTTTCGTTATGCGCTTGAATAATACGGATATTTATGATATCATTGCATATAGATGAAAGAAATCTGAATGCTTTCGCAGTATATCGCCGCCCATTACGGACGGCTCAGCGGTTTAAAACAAAAAAGCAGTGATACTTTCGTACCACTGCCTGAGAAATAAGGAAGAAAAATGATTATAAATACAGGAATGCGGACTGATATCCCCGCATTTTACGCAGAATGGTTCATGAACAGAATACGTGAAGGATACGTTCTTGTGCGGAATCCATATCGTCAAGACTGGATCACACGCTATGAGCTTGATCCTGATGTTGTGGACTGTATAGCCTTCTGCACCAAGAATCCGGCTCCTATGCTGAAATACTTGGACGAGCTCAGTCACTTCAACCAATACTGGTTCGTGACTATTACTCCCTACGGAAAGGACATTGAACCGAATGTTCCGTCTAAGGAGCAGGTCATGCAGGACTTCATAACGCTCTCAGAAGCTGTCGGAGTCAACTGCATCGGCTGGAGATACGATCCGTTATTCATCGACAGCACATATACTCTGGAACGTCACATATCTGACTTCGAGACAATGTGCCGAACTCTGTCAGGTTATACTACAGTATGCGTTATCAGCTTCATTGATATCTATGAAAAGGTCACTCGAAATTTCCCACAGGCAAAAACAGTAACCCAACAGGAGCGAGTCGCTATTGGTAAGGCTTTTGCTGATATAGGACAGCGTTACGGCATAACCATAAAAGCCTGCGCTGAGGGAAATGACCTTGCTCCATATGGCGTAGACTGTAACGGTTGTATGACACAGGAAACATTTGAGGCTGCTATCGGTTGTTCTCTTGATATTCCGAAGAAGAAGTCACAGCGAGCGGAATGCAGCTGCGTTCTCGGTACTGATATCGGCGCTTATGATACCTGCGCTCATCTATGCCGTTATTGCTACGCCAATACAAGCGGAGAAAACGTAAGACGAAATATCCGACAACATAATCCTGCGTCTCCATTTCTTGTCGGCACTCTGCATGACGGTGAAGTCATTCATCAAGCGGAGCAAATCAGCTGGATAAATAATCAGCTATCCTTTTTCTGATTCAATTTCTACTCCCGATTATTCGGGAGTTTTTTTGTAGGACAAACATACTATCTAGTAATAATGTCGGACATTTGTACTTTCAACCTGTATAAATATATTAATAAATATTATTAATATATATAAATAAATCTATTATACCGATGCCTATATGCGGTTAAATACAAGAATACGACATTATTGAAATACTATATTACGGAGGTTGATCCTATGAAAAAGAAGAAGTCAATATGGATTGATGAAGAAATAATCAATGATATTGCGAAAGAAGCAAATGAGAGAGGCGCTAAGTTTGCAGTTATTGCAAACGAAAGAATGAGGCATCGTGTAAACGAAGCTAACGAAGCTACGCCTTTAATTCGTGCTAAAACACAGACCATTATAAACCTGTGCAGAGTAGGTAAATTCGATGAAGCGCAAGAGGAGGCAAACAAGTTATGAACATTTTGAAAATCTTTACATATGCCGGTTGTTCGCAA
>LVAK01000165.1 GCA_001604035.1 Clostridiales bacterium Firm_05 | reverse complement strand
AATATGGCTACATTTGTAGGGATGAGAACTTGTGGTGTGCTCGGAGCAATCATCGCAACACTTGGTATTGTTCTGCCGTCATTTATCATTATACTCATCATTGCAAAGTTTTTTGAGAAGTATAAGAAAAGCAAGGCTGTCGGCGGTATTATGTCTGGATTGAAGCCTGCCGTAGTCGGAATGATCGGAGCCGCATTCATATCCGTTGCGAGAACGGTATTCTTCCCAGCAGGTTTGAGTGTATCTGTTTTTTCTTCTGCGAGCTTCTGGGTATTTCTCGGATTATTCGCCGTTACAGCCGCGCTTGCGTTCAAAAAGGTTCACCCGATAAAAATAATCCTGCTGTCTGCCGTTATCGGCATCGGCGCAGGATATGGACTTGGATTATAAAAAAGGAGATTGATTATGACAAAAGTACAGCTTGTTCCGCTCGAAGCGTCCGACAGAGAGCAGTTTATAAGGGACAATCAGGAAGCATTCAATTACGGTGCTCTTGAAGAATTTGGTCAGCGGGATGATCATTTTGAAGAGGACGGCGAGATCATCTCCCATGAGACGATTTCCCGTTCGATCGACGAGGGTATAGCTTTCAGGATCATGCAGGACAATAAACCTGTCGGCGGTGTTGTGATCAGAACAGAATACGATCACGGCGATCTGGAACTGCTGTTTGTTTCGCCTGCCGTTCACAGCAAAGGCATAGGATACGCAACGTGGTGTGAGATCGAAGCTATGCATCCGGAGGTCACAGTCTGGGAAACTGTTACGCCTTATTTTGAAAAGCGCAATATCCATTTCTATGTGAACCGCTGCGGCTTCCATATCGTCGAGTATTTCAATGAGCATCATTGTGCGCCGGATGATAAAGACGGCGAATTATTTGAAATGTTCCGATTTGAGAAAATACTGCCTTCCACACCGGAATCTGTACAAGAGCAGATAAAACGTATAGCCCATTATGAAAAAATAATGCAGGAGACAGAAAACGGTTCTCCTGAACTTTTGAAAGCTTTATCCGACTATTATAGCAGCTCTGCGTGGAAACGAGACTATGCAGCCGATGAAGCCGGACTGCTCCCGAAAGACATGAAACGCGGCGTTCTCTCAGAGGACGGTATCTATAATCTGTTGGAAGAATAGTCTTATCATTATTATTAAGGAGAAGCTCTCAACAACAAGACTTCTCTTTTGCTTAGAAAGTATTAGAAAAATTTTCAGTTACACATTGACAAATTCCAATGTGTATGCTATAATATAGAAAATCTTCAATATGAGGTGAGAACGTGGAGTTATCAAACAAGCAGATCACGGTAATATTCAAAGCCCTGTGTGATGAAAACAGAGTTCAGATATTCAGAATCCTGCAAAACGGCGAACTATGCGCCTGTCATCTCCTTGAGGAGCTTCACCTGAGTCAACCGACACTCTCTCACCATATGAAGGTGCTCTGCGACAGCGGACTTGTGGTCGGCAGAAAAGAGGGCAAGTGGATGCACTACTCTATTTCGCAGGAAGGCGCTAAGATCGCTATGGACTGCCTGAAAGAGATCACGGCAGTAACCGAAAGCGAGTGTAAATGCTGTAATAAGTAAGCCGTATGGTCATACGGCTTTAAACAGCGGAAACAAATCGATACATCTAAATATAACAATCGGAGGATAAGAAAATGGATAATGTTTCAAAAGCAGTACAGTATTATGAAAATGGCTATATGTGTTCGCAGGCGGTATTTGCTGCGTTTGCGGAGCAGTTCGGCATTACCGAAAAACAGGCATTCCAGATATGTGCTTGTTTCGGCGGAGGAATGTGTAAGGGAGAAGTCTGCGGCGCTTGCACGGGAGCTCTTATGGTTCTCGGAATGAAGTACGGACAGTTCGACCTCAATGACACAGCAAGCCGTGCCAAAGGCCGTGATATGGCAGTTAAGTTCCTTGATGAGTTTGAGAAGCGTAAGGG
>LVAK01000017.1 GCA_001604035.1 Clostridiales bacterium Firm_05 | reverse complement strand
TCAAAGCGGTTTTGAGCTGATCGGAAAATACGGCGATGATACATTTGAACCGCCGACGGAGATCTGTCAGAGGATAGTATACGCTGCAAGGTGTATAAGAAACGGACAGACTATGTGAGGTGCATTATGGAAATAATCTACAGGAAACTTACATCGGCCGATATTGACACATTTATAGCTATGCGTATAGCACAGCTCCGTGAGGAGGGGGCAAAGGAGGATATGGATCTTGCTCCGGCATTGCGTGACTACTATACCCGGCATCTGGCTGACGGTACTTTTATTTCATGGCTGGCAGTATCCGGCGAGAAGATAGTTGGCACGAGCGGGATGTCGATAGTGGAGAAGCCGCCGTATTTCGGCTGCCCCAGCGGAAAGATAGGTCTGCTTTCAAGTATGTTCACTGACAGTGCATTCCGCAGGAGAGGTATAGCGAGAGAGCTGCTTACAAAAGTAGTAGACGAGGCAAGAAATGCCGGCTGCGGAACGGTGCAGATAACGGCCTCTGATATGGGAGTGCTGCTGTACACTGATTTCGGCTTCGTGAAAAACAAAAATTTTATGCAGTATAAACTGGAAGGATGATATAATATGGGAAAATTATACAGAGCGATCTCTGCTGACGGTTCAGCATTTGCAGAGGTGCTTGACGCAAAGGATATAGTTTCGGAGATAGAGAGGATCCACAAGACCTCTGCGGTAATAACTGCCGGTCTTGGAAGGCTTTCCATAGCCGCTTCACTTATGGGATATATGCTCAAGGGCGAGGAAGACAGCATTACTCTCCGTGTAGACGGCGGCGGCCCCTCAGGACTTCTCACTGCTGTTGCTGACAGCAGGGGAAATGTAAAGAGCTGTGTTGCAAATCCTGTTGTCGAGATACCGCTGAACGCTCAGGGCAAGCTGGACGTAGGCGGAGCGGTAGGCTCTGACGGTACCCTTTCCGTTGTAAAGGATCTTGGACTGAAAGAGCCTTATGTGGGAGTTATCCCACTGGTATCCGGTGAGATCGCTGAGGATATCGCAAGCTATTATGCTACCAGCGAGCAGATACCCACTGTTTGCAGTCTGGGAGTACTTGTCAATCCTGATCTCACTGTCAGAGCGGCAGGCGGATTCCTTGTACAGCTCCTGCCCTTTGCAGATGAAAAGTGCATAGACATAATCGAGAGAAATATCACCGGTATGAAGCCGATATCTGCAATGCTGGACGAGGGCGTAACTCCTGAGGAGATCGCAGGTATGCTGCTGAAGGATCTTGATCCCAATGAGTTGGATACAGCTTCGCCGGCATATAAATGCGATTGCAGCCGCAGAAGAACAGAGCGGATACTCATAAGTGTTGGCAAGGAAGAGCTTCAGTCACTGGTGGATGAGGGTGTTGCTACATCAGTATGCTGCGATTTCTGCGGAGAGAAATATGTATTTACTCCGGACGATATCAAAAAGCTTATTGAGGAAGCAGAATGACCATGTACGAGAATAAAACAGAAGAAGTTCCGGCAAAAGCTGTACTTGCCTGTGTTGATACCGGAGATTTTGACGCAGAGGCGTCCATAAAAGAGCTGGAGGAGCTGGCTGCTACTGCCGGAGCCGAAGTAGTGGGAACTGCTATACAGCGCAAGACTGCATTTGATCCTGCTACCTGTATGGGGGCAGGCAGGCTTGAGGAACTCAAGGAGCAGCTTGAGCCCCTCGGAGCAGAGCTGGTCATATTCGACCACGAGCTTACAGGAGTACAGGTGCGTAATATAGAGGATATCCTGGGCGTCAGGATAATCGACCGCACTACGCTCATACTTGATATATTTGCTCAGAGAGCACGTACCAAAGAGGGTAAGCTTCAGGTAGAGCTTGCTCAGCAGAAATACCGCCTGCCAAGACTGACCGGAATGGGTACTGCCCTTTCAAGGCTGGGCGGAGGAATAGGTACGAGAGGCCCCGGTGAGACAAAGCTTGAAACTGACAAGCGGCATATCCGCCGCAGGATATCTGCGCTGGAAGATGAATTGGAGGAGCTGAAAAAGCACCGTGACTTCTCACGTTCACGCCGTAAAAAGGACGGAGTGCTTTGTGCAGCTATAGTAGGCTATACAAACGTTGGCAAATCAACGCTGCTAAATGCGCTGACAGATGCAGGTGTGCTTGCCGAAAACAAGCTGTTTGCGACTCTTGATACGACTTCACGATCAATAGAGCTCCCTGACGGAAGAAGCGTGCTTCTTATAGATACTGTAGGGCTTATAAGCAGGCTGCCCCATGATCTTGTTGAGGCTTTCAAGTCGACTCTTGAAGAAGCAGCGGCTGCTGACCTGATACTGAATGTGCAGGATATTTCTTCTCCCGAAAGAGAGAAGCAGGCTGAGGTCACGGAAACGCTGTTGGAGGAGCTGGGCTGCGGTGGGATACCGAAGCTCAATGTTATGAACAAGGCTGATGCAGCTGAATGTGATATGATATTCGAGGACAGCCATACTGTGCTCATAAGTGCAAAGGAACATTCAGGCTTTGACAGGCTGCTTGACTGTATAACAAAGCTCCTTCCTGAAACGGCAAGGCGTATGCAGCTGATGGTACCCTATGACAAGACCTCACTTATAAGCCGTATCCGTGAGGAGGGAAAGGTGTTCTCCGAGGAGTATACCGCCGAGGGAACACAGATCGATGCTCTTGTGGATATAAAGCTTGTCAAGGAAGCTGAAAAGTATACTTTAAGCTAAAATATTTAAAAAGCTCACTTTTGTTTGTTAAATAATCAAATAATAAGGATGTTTTTTTCAGAGAGGATGATCGTAATTATCCTCTCTTTATTTTTGATTAATCAAAAAATGCGCTATTAATATAACGAATAGTAATAAATGGCTGGTAAAATATCGCCTGTATACTTTTTGCAGCGCCGGAAGTTGGCTATATATCGCTGTTTTCAGTACTTTGAAAATAGTTACCAAAAATCAACTGAATGTTCGAGGAAAATTAGCAAAAAATGACTGACCGTATTTTTTGTTAGCAACAAATGACTTGAATTGTTCACGAAAATGTAATAAAATAATTACAGAAGCTGCGAGGGAGAAGGGGATTCCGGAGCAAAGAGAACGCACGGTGTCTTCTTGCAGCGAATTGTGCCGGATGGTCCGGCAATACGTTATATCATTATTAACTATTATGAAAGTGAGGAATGACGCACATGGAAAAGAGCAACATGAAAAAGCTCGTTAGTGGCGTGGTTACAGGCCTTATGTGCTTGTCTGCTATTCCTGTTGTTCCGGCAGCACCGGAAATGCAGGCTCATGCTTTACAGCAGCAGTGGCAGAAGGACGGCTACGATTATGAGATGTGGAGTGAGTATAATGACAGCGTCAGCATGACTCCAAGTTCTAACGGAACATTCTCATGCAGCTGGAATAATTCTCATAACTGTCTCTTCCGTGCAGGTAAGAAGTGGAGCAATTCCCCTAAGTGGAGCTCACTTAACGGAATAGCTGTTTCTTATGATGTTGACTACAGACCTAACGGAAATTCATATCTTTGTATTTATGGTTGGACAAGAAACCCTCTCGTTGAGTACTACATCGTAGACTCATATGGTACCTGGAGACCACCCGGAGAGGGCCCGAACATGAGAAAGGTCGGCAACGTAAGTGTTGACGGCGCTTCTTATGAAGTTTATTCAGGAACACACGATGGTCCTTCGATCGACCAGGGCGTTACACACTTCAATCAGTATTGGAGCGTTCGTGACGGCGGCAAGAAGAGATCAAGCGGTACTATCCACGTTGACCAGCACTTCAAGGCTTGGGAGCAGTACAACATGACAATGGGCGGTATGTACGAGGTTGCTCTTAACGTTGAAGGCTGGGAGAGCTCAGGACAGGCAACTGTTAAGCGGAATGAGCTCACACTCGGCGGCGGCGAAGGAACTACAGATCCCGATACACCTGAGGAGACAAAGGAGCCAAAGGCTGCTACAAACGGCAAGTACTTTGAGAGCGGCTTCGAGTCAGGAAAGGATGACTGGACTGGCAGAGGCGATGCTACTGTTTCTCAGGACAGCAAGAACTACTATTCAGGCAGCAAGTCACTCTATGTAAGCGGCAGACAGGATAACTGGCACGGCGCTGCTATCACTCTTGATCCTGATTACTTTGTACCTGGCTACACATACAGCCTCAGTACAGCAGTTCTTCAGAAGAGCGGCAGCCCTGTAGATATCAAGTTCACTATCCAACAGGGCAGCGGTGACTCAGCGGAGTATCACGAAGTAGCTACTGAGACAGCTAAGAGCGGCGAGTGGACAAAGATAGAGAATACTTCATTCACTATCCCGAGCGGAAGCTCAGAGTTGGTACTCTATGTTGAAGCTCCTGAGAGCCTTACAGATTTCTACATCGATGATGTTCTCGCAGCAGTAAAGGGCACAAAGTCCTCTGTTACAACAGGCGGCGGTACAGTTGATTCAACAACAACTACAACACCTGATCCCGGTACTCACAGCAGTGATCCGGTTGATACAAGTGATGCAAGACTGTTCCAGGTATTCTCAAAGTATTTCAGATTTGGTACTGCTGTTTCTACTAACGAAGTAAATCAGCACGGTGACTTCATCCTTAAGCACTTCAATAGTATCACTCCTGAGAATGAGCTCAAGCCAGATCAGATCTTCGATCAGGCAGCAAGTGCATCAAAGGGCAATAACGTAAATCCTCAGTGTAAGCTTCCTTACGGAGCTAAGACAATTCTTGATTTTGCTAACAAGAACGGTCTCGCTGTAAGAGGTCATACACTTATCTGGCACAGCCAGACTCCTACTGAGATGTTCAGAGAGAACTTCTCTTCAAACGGCAATTTCGTATCACAGGAAATAATGAATCAGCGTATTGAGAACTGGATAAAGAACGTTTTCACAATGCTGAAGGATAATTATCCGAACCTCAAGCTCTATGCTTATGACGTTGCTAATGAGTGCTTCAAGGATGGTAATCCCGGCGGACTCAGAAATGGCGGTACAAACGCTAATGGCGGAGAGTCTCACTGGATGAAGATCTACAATGATGACAGCTTCCTTGTTACAGCATTCACAGCTGCTAAGAAGTATGCTCCTGCTGGATGCAAGCTCTACTACAATGACTATAATGAGTATGAGGATCCTAAGATGACTAACATCTACAACCTTGTTAAGAAGCTCTATGCTAAGGGTATTCTCGACGGTGTAGGTATGCAGTCACACCTTGATACAGGTTATCCTTCAACATCAATGTATGCAGCTGCTCTTGACAAATACGCTTCGATCGGATGCGATATCCAGGTTACAGAGCTTGACGTAACTTGCAGCAATACAGATACACAGGGCAGCTACTATGAGAGCATAGTTAAGTCTATAAGAGACTGCGATTCAGTTTCATCGCTTACAGTTTGGGGTACAAACGACGGTATGAGCTGGAGAGGCAGCCAGAATCCGCTCCTCTTCGACAGAAGCTACAGCGCTAAGCCTGCTTTCAATAAGATTGTAGGACTCGTTCCTAAGTCTGATTGGGGCACAGGTTATACAGGCAGTGACGAAAAGAGCGACATCAAGACTCCCGATCCTGATCCGGAACTTAAGGTTACTAAGTATGGTGATGCTGACGTTGACGGATCCGTTAAGATGAATGATGCTGTTCTCGTAATGCAGGCTATCTCAAATGCTGATAAGTATGGCGAGGACGGTTCAGAAAGCACAAAGATAACTGCACAGGGTGCACTCAATGCTGACGTTTACGAAGCAGGCGAAGGCCTTACACCTAAGGATGCACTTTCTATCCAGAAGTTCCTCTTAGGCTCAGTAACTCTTCCTGAGAGCGTTTCAAAAAAAAAAGTAACTGATACTACAACAACAACAACTTCTAAAACAGTTGTTGTTACAACAACAACTCAGGCTATAAACACAGACGGTTACTTCAATGCCTCATTTGAATCAGGCAGCAAGGACGGCTGGTCCGGCAGAGGCGATGCAAGCATAGCTAACGATACTGCAAGCTACTACGACGGAAAGAGCTCACTTAAGGTTTCAGACAGAGCAGATTACTGGAACGGTGTTTCCATTAATCTTGACAGTTCAACCTTCAAGGCTGGCAATACATACAGCTTCAGTGCAGCAGTAATGCAGCCTACAAAGAGCGCTCTTGATATCAAGATGACTCTTCAGTACAATGACGGTACAGAAGAGAAGTATGCAGAAGTTGCTACTGTAAACGCAGCTGGCCAGAAATGGACTAAGCTTGAGAACACAGCATATACCATTCCTAAGGGTGCAACAGATCTCGTTCTTTACATTGAGATCCCTGAGTCATATACTGACTTCTATGTAGACGCTATCGTTGCCGACAAGGAAGGTACAAAGTCAAAGGTTACTACCGGCGGCGGTGTTGTAGCTGAGTTCAAGGAAGAGGACATCGTTATTCCTACCGGTGATTTCCCGGATCCTTCAAAGCCAATCATAGCTTTAAGCTTCGATGACGGTGCTTCACCTTCCAATAACAAGAGAATTGTAGATGCTCTCGCTAAGCAGGGCTTCACAGCTACATTCTTCTACATCGGCAACAATACTCAGAGTGCTGATGCTAAGAACGAAGTTAAGTATGCTTACAGCAAGGGTATGGAGATAGCTAACCACACAATGAGCCACCCATATCTTGGCCAGAAGTCTTCAAGTGAGATCCGTCAGGAAGTTGATGGATGCCATAATCTTCTTAAGAACATCCTCGGCGTTGAGCCTTCAAAGCTTCTTAGACTTCCTTATCTTGATTCATCAGGTGCAGTTACATCAACTTTGACAGACTATTCGCTTATTTCTGCAGCTATAAACACATATGATTACGATAAGGTTCCTACAAGCCAGATAGTTAATACAATCAAGCAGGCTATGGCTAATGGCTCAGGCGACGGTGCTATTGTCCTCATGCATGAGACAGAGGCAAATACAGTTGCCGCAGTCGAAGAACTTGCTCCTTACATCAAGGCACAGGGCTGGCAGGTAGCTACTATCAGTCAGATGTATGCTGCTAAGGGTAAGACAATCCCTAAGGGAAGAGTTCTCACAAGAGTTAACTAATTCCTGACATCGGGATCATAAATTAAGGTTTCTCCAAATTTTAATATCCCCTGAAGGGCGGTCGGCATTCATGTCGGCTGCCTTTTCATTTTTTGTTCAAACTGTTCAAAAATTGTGGTCTGAATAAACTGCGAAACTGCTTTTGATTGTGCTAAACTGCCAAAGTTAGCCGTTTTGCCTTTACAATTAATAGAAAATATATTATAATATTAATGAGAGAATAAAATCTGGTGATCATAAAACGACAATTTTTGGTGAGGTGAGAGTTGTGATCAAACATCTATCAGGGGATTATGAAACAGTTGAGTATGATGAAAAAAAGTATGTCATGCTCTACGACAACGTTGAAAATGAGGCTTACCCCGTACACTGGCACAGAGCCGTGGAACTGCTGATGCCTCTGAGAAATCCTTATACCGTCAATGTCAGCGGTACTGATTACGTATTTCAGGAAAATGAGGTGCTTATCGTTCCGACAGGTGAGCTCCATAGTATGCCGGCGATACCCGGAAGGCGACTGATCTTTCAGTGCGATAACCGCATACTCGGAGAGGTACCTGCACTTGATCCGGTGATGAGAGCCCTTTCTGCTCCGGTGCTTATAACTCCGGAAATGGATAAGGAGCTCCATGTTATCGCAAAGAAGAATATGCTGGACATCTTTGCACTGTATAACTCTACATCAGAGCTTTCCGATGTGAAGATATATGTCAAGCTTATTGAGATCTTTACGGCACTTCGTGAGTATCAGCTGAAACAGAATCAGATCGCTATGGATGTTGATGATGACAAGATCGACGAATACAGCGAGAAATTCGGTACTGTTCTGAAGTATATCGACAATAATTATATGTATGATATTTCCCTGGATCAGCTGGCAGACGTTGCTGGCTACAGCAAGTACCACTTTTCAAGGATATTCAAGCAGTATAATTCAATGTCATATCTCCAGTACATCAACGCAAGACGTACAAAGGCCGCAGAGCTTCTGCTCCTGGAGCCTGATATCCCTATTACGGAGGTCGCTATGAGGTCAGGCTTCAAGAGCCTGACTACATTCAACCGTATCTTTAAGGAAATAAAACACTGCACTCCAACTGATTTCAAAAAATTGTATTCAGTTGCTGAAAAACGTTACGGACTATAATAAAAGCTCCGAAGCTTTAAGGCTTCGGAGCTTTTTTCGATATTGACCTTGAGTGATATTTAGTTGTTTGTTTGCTCATCCTTGTGTTCTGAGATAATTTTATTAACGACAGTGTAAATATCTTCATTTTCTGTGACACATCTATACCATATTTCTTTGCCGCTTTCATTTTTAAAGGATAAGAAGTTGTTGGAATAAATTGTGTATACGCATCCCATATTGCCGTCGTAGATACTATTGTACAGGGTCACATACTTTGTAGCATCGTCCATCATTTCATCCTCAGGAGAATTTGATTCTTCCCATACAAGGAAAGAGAAATAAAGGTCGATATCACTTGTTACTTCATCGGATATTGCTACGCCATAGTCAGTGTTTTCAGCAATGAATTCATTGATATTATTCTGTGAAAGTTTACCAAAAGGTTCGATCACCGAGGATATATCATACTTGTAAATAACACCTTCGCCCAGCACCTCAACTATCTTGTCTCTGAATGTCTGATAATCGATCACGTATTTATAGTCGGTATATTGTGCGGAAGAAGCCTTTGCAGGAGCGTTTGTATCGTCCCATGTGAAAGGAATATATTTATATTCAAGCGTATTGTTGTCATTGACAGTGATAGTCACCTTGCATTTGTTGTCGATATAAACAAAGTAAATAGATTCATACGGGACTGATGTCGGGAACTCACTATTGTCAGGCCGCTTATATTCAGCATGGTCGAACAATTCAGCGAGCTCTCTTCTTTCATCCTCAGTAATTGCCCTGTCTCCGTGGTGTACAGGTATTACACATGATCTGTTATCAAGTGAATAATCAGAAATATCTGCCATATCGATCTCAGTTGGATATTCACCTGTATAGGCTATATCAGCTTCTCTTGTAAAGTCAAATGTGGAATAATCAAAGTTATAGAACGTTCCGAAGGCTGCCCATTCATTCAACCGGCCGTCAATGAGGAGAAGATCAGCTCTTAGTCCCTCTGCGTCATCAAATCTGTAGTACTTTATGTCGTTGCGTTCTACTTCATATTCGTAATTTTTGAGCTTTTCGCTGTTGTAGGATATGAAGCTTAGGCAGGCATAGCCGTCTCTGTTGAAAACGAAAGAGGAAGATTCATAGTAAAAATCACCGCCGGGAGAACGTGTCCCCAATGCAAGATAGTCCCAGTCGTTTGAAGATATAAATTCATCCTCGGCTATCTCTGTGAACTTGTGCTTTTTCACTATCTCTTTAGCTGCCTCTGTATATTCCTGGCCGAGAGGCCCACTTCTTTCTCCCTCAGGCTCACCTTTTTCATTAAGGCAATCATAGTCGGGGACAGTCAGATATAACATATCTGATGCCATAAATTCTTCTATCAGCTCGTCGCTTTCTGTTGGAGTATCTGGTACTGTATTTGTTTCTGTATTCGGTTCTGAAGTGATCTCAGACGGATCTTCTGTTATTTCTTCCGGAGAAGCAGAAAGTGAAGAGGGGGAAGGCTGTTTTTTCATAAGGTGTGCAGACAGCCCTATACCTCCGGCAAGAACTGCACAGGCAGCTGCACCGCTGACCACTCTGAGTACGCTGTGCTTTTTTACGTGTTCGATACCGTAAACGTGATCCGTATATTTTCCGCTTTCTGCTTTTTTATCAATTGCAGCCTCACAATTGGAAATAATACGTTCTTTCATGTCTTCAGGCATTTTGATCTTTTCGATGGAGCTCTTGACTCTTTTATCCATTATAAAAACTCCTTTCTGTAGATATCCTCAAGCAGCTTACGGCCTTTTTTCAGCCGCATTTTTACTGCTGATGAGGTCTTGCCGATGATATTTGCTATCTCGTCAACCTTATACTCCTCCACGTAGTACAAGGTAAGCACGATACGGAATTTTTCCTGTACCATTGACAGCGCCTCAAATATATGTGAGTCTTCATCGTCCTTGCTGTAGAACCAAAGACGTTCTTCACTGTCGGCAGGATGCCGTTTTTTGTAGCGCAGTATATCCCGGCATTTGTTGCTTGCAGTAGTGATGAGCCAGGCTTTTTCATGCTCGCTGTCACCGAAATCCGGAGCTTTTCTGAAATATCTCAGAAAAGTTTCCTGAACAGCATCTTCTGCATCGGCACTGTTCTGCAGCATAACTATACATATCCTGTACAGCATATCACCGTATTTGTCCACTGCAGAGCGGACGCTTTCGGTATCGGGCATTGATTATCAGCTCCTTTTTATTTGAAGTAGAGGTTCTCCGGAGTTTGTCCCTCTTCACTATAAACACGCCGCATCCTTCAGAAAGGTCAATATTTTTTGAAAAAAATTTCAGGTGCCTGAAACAGGCACCTGATGTTATTGTTATTATTCCGGATCAGGCTGAGGTTCCGGCGGATCTCCTGCTGTCGGAGGAGTGGTAGGTGCAGGTGTAGCAGGCTCTGGCGGAATTGTTGCCGGCTGAGTTGGCGGAGTTGTCTGCGGTTCAGTAGTTATTGGCGGAACTGTTGCAGGCTGTGTGTAAACCGGATAATCTTGTGAAACGGGAGCTGTAGATGCAGTAGTCTGTCCGTTTGCCGTTGTTGAAGCAGTTGTTGTGGTAGTAGTGGTCGTAGTAGTTCCTGTAGACGAAGTAGTTGAAAGTACAGGCCTTACTTCCTCAGGAAGCGGTTTGATATTCGGCTTTACGCCGTTAAGTCCGTAACATTCCTGATATGCGAGAAGGATGTCCCTTATCATATATTTTGAGTATTCGCCGTCCTCGATGACGCCTGCGAAAGCGACTTCAGGATCCTCAGCAGGTGCAAAGCCTATGAAGAAGGAGTTCTGCTTTTCAAGAGTTGCACCGGTCTGCGGAGTACCTGTTTTTATTGCAACATTGTATCCGAGATTGGTGAGAGAATAGGCTGCCGGAGTATTTCTTGCGGCGTCCATCATACCGGCGATTATATAATCGTAAATATCGTCATAGTTAAGGTTGATCTTTTCCGCAACAGTTGGCTGAGTTTTGGAGATAAGCTCGCCTGAGCCGTATTCGTAGAGGCTGTCTACGAGATAGGGCTTGTAGCGTACTCCGTGATTGGCAATGGTGCTGGCGACAACTGCCATTTGCAGGGGAGTCATTCCGCAGTCCTGGTTACCGATACCGGCCTGTATGACATAACCGATATACCATGGCTGACCGTTTTCAGCAAAGGTCTCGGGGTTACAGAGATATCCGGCTGCGTCACCGGTCTCTATGCCTGTGGGAGAGCCAAGTCCGTAGAGCTTTGCGTATCTTGTTATATTGTCTATTCCAAGACGGTCGGAAAGCTCATAGAAGAAACAGTTACATGATACTTCTATTGCACGTCTTACAGATAAGTTGCTGTGCCAGCCGGTACAGGAGTAGTCTCCGCCGTGGTATTTGTAATCATGTCCGCAATAGAAAGTGGAATTGCCTGTTATTATGCCCTCATTCAGACCAGCGGTAGCAGTAATGGTCTTGAATGTTGAACCCGGGCGGTAAAGTCCCCATGTGGCACGATTCAGCAGAGGGGCGTTCTCGGCCTTGAGGAAATAGTCATAATTTTCGGAGTAGTCCTTGAGATTGTAGGTCGGTGCAGTTGCAAGTCCCTTTACAGCGCCGGTCTTTACATCGATAACGGCGATTGCCCCCTTTTTTGCATCGAGTATGCCCGGCTTCGGATTTATGGAGGGGAAGTTTTTAAGGAAGTTTTCCAGTATTCCCTGGAGCTTAAGCTGGAAGTTTCCGTCAACAGTGAGCTTAACAGTAGCTCCAGTTTCGGTGTGAGTTATTGTTTTCACATCCATTAAATTTCCGTCTTTTATTATGAGCTCCTCTTCGCCGTTAGTGCCACGGAGTTCCTTTTCCATAGCCTTTTCGATACCGCTTTTGCCCAGCTGATCGTTGAGGGCATAGCCCAGCGTTTTCAGGCTGTCGTATTCCTCGGCGTAAATAGGACCAACTGTTCCTATCTCGTGGGGGAGGATATCTCCTCGCTCTATATGACGGTCGAAGGCTTCAACAGCCTCGATCCCCTTATAGAAATTGCCAAGCTCCTTCATTTCAACTACAGTTTTTTCGTCAACGTCCTTGGCGAGGAGCATATCAAATTCGTATGAGAAGTCCTGCTGTATCATTTCGTAGC
The DNA here is from genome assembly GCA_001604035.1 of Clostridiales bacterium Firm_05. Taxonomy (GTDB): domain Bacteria; phylum Bacillota; class Clostridia; order Oscillospirales; family Ruminococcaceae; genus Ruminococcus. Next base: position 3,143 of record LVAK01000017.1, on the reverse strand, counting down.
GCAGGCCTGCGATAATACGCTTTTCCTCATCGGTATAGGTGTCGGCGATCTCATAGTCGGAAATAAGCTTGTCGATGCAGTTTTCAGCAGTGGCGTATACATTCAGCTTCAGGCCGGAAATTAGCTCCGAAGGATCAGCCGTAGTGAATACATATGGCTTGTACTTAGTTATTGGCAGGGTTTCTTTTACCTCATAGCCTCGCTCTTTCAGAGCATTGTATATACCTATCAGTGAAGCATTGCCCTCATTAAGGTCCTCCGGGAAGAATGCCTTGCGGAGAACAAGGTCGCAGCGTGCTTCGTTTTTGACGATGATATTTCCGTTGTAGTCCATTATTTCGCCACGGGTAGCCTTTATGCTGCGGGTATAGACTGAGGTGCCGGGACCGTATTTAGAAGGCGTTTTGATGTCCTCATCGCCAACGACCTGTATTTCCATAAGCCTCATTGCGCTGAGTACAGCCAGTACAACTACCAGTGCAACAATGATTATGGACTTGATATTCTCGGTTATTCCTTTCAAGAAATGTGCCTCCTTTATAAAGGAGACCGCACAGGAAGTGCGGTCATTGATTCTGCTGAGTTTTTGTGGTAATAACTTCCTCTATAGTAAGATGATTTTTTGGCATGAGGAAGTGGTTTATCAGTTTTATGACAAGATAGATGAATACTGCTGAGATAACGGTATATATCCATATTCTCAGAGTATACTTCCTAAAGATACGCTCAACGTTATCGTAGTTCCATATCTTATAGTAGAATCTGTAGTCCAGTCTGCACTGTATGTATGAAACTGCGGCAGTGATGAGCATGTAGTTTACGAACTTGTTCCTGAGATAAAGTTCAAACAGCAGCGATACGACTATACAGAAGAAAGCGAGTATTACTGCGTTATATCCGAATAGCTTTCCGCAGGCTATATCTATCAGGAATCCGCATATAGCTCCTGTAACTACTGAGCCGTACTGATTGTTGTTTATGGCTATAGCCAGAGCGATGGGTACAAGGAGCACCGGCTTGAGCCATGTGCCTGATGTCATTACTATGAAGCTGACAAAGATCAGAACATAATACAGTATCCAGCGAAAAATTGTCTTGAAGTAGAGGATACGCTGTTCACGGGTAGTCTTTATCCTCATCAGTCATCCTCCTTTTTACCGCTGAAGTCAGTGATGACGATTACGGATGTGAGGCGGGTGATATCTATACATGGTTCTATCTCAGCGCACATTGAAAGTCCGCTGGTGTCATAGTCGATGGACTTTATCTTGCCGATAGAGTAATCCTTCGGGAAAAGGCCGCTGGTACCGGTAGTTATCATGAGATCGCCGGGTTTTAACTTGTTTTTCAGGCTCAGATGACTGAGCTTTGTATAGCCCTTTTCTGCTTCCATAACTGAGCCTTCGATTATACCGTAGTCTGCATTTGATGATGAGCATACAGCGGCGATGGTAAGATCAGGGGAGAGGATGGTCCTTACCGTGGAAACGTGTTCCGATACTTCAATAGTGATGCCAACAAGTCCCTCAGCGGTAACTACAGGGCAGTTCGGCTTTATATCGTCAGCAGAGCCCTTATCGATAGTGAATGACCGGAAAGGATCATTTGCAACGTATCCAAGTACGTCACAGGGAACAGACAGGACATAGTCCTCATGTTCTTCTTTGATGCTTACGAATTTTCTGAGCTCCTCCACCTCAGTTTTCAGAGCTTCGTACTCTGTTAGCTGACTGTTGAGGATACCGATCTCTTTTTTCAGTTCTTCGTTCTCATTATAATACTTATCGGCATTGTTGATCTTATCGATCTTATGCTCAAATCTCATGCTGATCTTGTTTGAGACCTTACGGAAGGGCTTTGTTGCTGTATTAATAAAGGAAGCGCCTGAAACGGAATAGCCTCCCTTAGTAACGGCATATATCATTATGCCCACGAGAAAGGCGAGAAAAGCAAGCAGGATCTTGAATCTTGTGCTTTTGAGAAATTCACGCATGGAGCTCCCTCCTTAGTAGTACTTGACGTTTTCGGTGAGAGCGTCCTGATAATCTGCAATATTTTCCAGTATCTTTCCGGTACCCTCGGCAACGCAGTCAAGAGGGTATTCAGCGATATATACCGGCATACCTGTCTCACGGTTGATGAGCTTGTCAAGACCTCTCAGGAGAGCGCCTCCGCCGGCAAGGGTTATACCGTGGTCGATTATATCAGCGGAGAGCTCGGGAGGAGTCTCTTCAAGTGTAGACTTTATAGCGTCGATGACTCTTGAAAGGGGCTCTACGAGAGCATCACGAATCTCAGCTGAGCTTACTGTGATATTCTCGGGAAGTCCGTTGAGGAGGTTTCTTCCCTTTATCTCCATAGACTCCTCTTTTTCACTTGGGAAGGCAGAGCCTATTTCCAGCTTTACGTTCTCGGCTGTTCTTTCACCGATGAGGAGATTATATTTCTTCTTGATATAGTTGATGATAGCGACATCGAATTCATCTCCGGCACATCTTACCGAACGGGCGGCAACAATGCCTCCCAGGGAGATAACAGCCACCTCACTGGTGCCTCCGCCGATATCTACGATCATGCTTCCGGCGGGATCGTTTGTGGGGAGACCAGCACCTATAGCTGCGGCCATTGGCTCCTCTATGATAAGGACATTATTTGCGCCGGCTTTTTTACAGGATTCACGCACCGCACGTCTTTCAACAGCGGTAACTCCTGAGGGAATACATATGATAACATTGGCCTTTGTGAAGAGTGTGCCTCTCAATGCCTTGCGAATGAATTCCTGAAGCATAGTAGTAGCGATATCGAAATCAGCGATAACACCGTCCTTAAGCGGTCTTACAGCAACGATAGATCCAGGCGTTCTGCCTATGACATCCTTTGCTTCCTTTCCGACATAGCGGCATTTATCTGTTCTTGTGTTGACTGCGACCACAGATGGCTCACGGATAATGATGCCCTTTCCTCTCATATAAACGAGGGTATTTGCGGTACCCAGATCAATACCAATATCTTTAGTAAACATTCTGAAGCTCCTTAATAATTCTGTATATTTATATTATAACACCATTGCGTCATATAGACAATAATTTCAGGAGAGAAATTTTCCCTCCTGAGGAATTTTTAAAAATACGGAAATATAACTG
>LVAK01000001.1 GCA_001604035.1 Clostridiales bacterium Firm_05 | reverse complement strand
AATGACAAAGATAAAAACGCAACGTGTACCTTAGGGTATGCCAGAGCCGGTAGGTAGCCCGGCCGTCCTGTGAAAACAGGGTAAGTAACCTGCCCCTCCGGGTTGTCCGTTCTTTGTCCATAGCTATTTTAGGAGGGAAAAGATATGGACAAAACGAACGGTATGCTGACAGTATTTTTCGATGAGCCTTTCTGGGTGGGAGTATTTGAACGCTCGGAAAATGGTAAGCTCTCAGCGGCTAAGGTCACATTCGGAGCAGAACCCAAGGACAGCGAGGTCTGGGATAATGTGCTGAGGCATTACTACAAGTTGAAGTTCAGTCCTGCTGTTAAAGCAAAAATCAAACAGACCGCTGATAATCCAAAACGGCGGCAGCGCAATGCACGAAAGCAGCTTAGTACCACAGGTATCGGTACTAAGTCACAGCAAGCGCTGAAGCTTATGCAGGAGCAAATGAAGACCGAACGCAAGCAGCTCACAAAAGAGCAGCGTGAAGCTGAAAAGCAGCGTCAGTTTGAGCTTAAACAGCAAAAGCGCAGGGAAAAGCACAAAGGTCATTGAAAGCTTCCCTGCAAAAAAGTCCTGACAGTTTCGGCTGTCAGGACTTTTGGTTATTGATTTTTCTTTTTCATATTTCTGCCGGTCTGACATTATAGGACTTTTTGCCGCCGTGACCTCCGAATATCTGCCATGAGCCTACGCCAAGACGCTGGAAAAGAGCATTCCTCTCGGCAGCACACAGTTCCTTGTCTGTATCAACAGATGTCATAAGTATGGGGGCATAGCGGTTGTACTGTGCCTGGTGAGCAGTCATATCCTTCATATTCACGAAGATATCACCTGTAAAGGCGATGTGGTGCTCGAAGTCGATAAGCACGGATTCGCCTGCGAGATGACCGCCCTTGCCCTCGTACAGCTCGAAATGGAGCTCACCAAAATCGAAGAAGCCTGTCTGCTCAATAAGCTGGCGGATCTCTTTCTTATCACCGACAACTTTGATCTTTTCCGGAGATACCGCAGCATATGAGGTAAGTACCTTGCATATGCGGATGTAGGGCTTGTGCAGGGGATTCCTCTCACGAAATCCGTCATCGCCGCTGCTTTCCAGCCGCAGACATTCTGCGCTGGGAGCACTGGCATATACAGTATCGAATAACGGGAGAAGTCCGCAGTGATCCACATCGGCGTGAGTTATGAAGCACTTTTTCTCCATGCTGTCAAATCCGGGCACGATGCTCCTTATGATAGGCAGCATCTCCTCCTTGTAGCAGGCATAGCCTGTATCTATGAACAGATACTCACTGCCGCTTTTTATTATTGCGGTATTGCTTCCGCAGGGAGGCTCGATCAGAGTGACCGAAGTGTTTTCGGTGATCTGATGAACAGTTACCCTCGGTGAGAAATTTTTCCCTCTTGAAGCAGCAAGAAGCTCTGCAAAGCGGCTGATGCTGTCAAAAGTACGGTACGGAGAAACTCCGGATTCATCCAGTATCTGCATGGCAAGGTTGGTATTGACCATAAGCTCATTCTTTGCTTCAGCGGATATCTCCATAGCTGAGGACAGCTCGTTGACAAAAGTGGTATAGAAGAAGCTGTTGTCATATATCTTGTCAGCGTGATTGTATTCTATGATACGGACGCTGCACAGCTTTCTTGCCTCCTCGATGAAAGTGTCTATCCTGTCTGAGCTGTCGGCAATAAGGCCCATTTTGAAAAGCTGGTATTCTGTGCCGTTTTCCTGGGAGCTTATATATGAGATGTTGAAGTTGTGGGCGCTGATAAGTTCGAGTATGGCAGTAACGCTGCCGGGCTCATCCTTCAGGCGGAATTCCAGCAGAACTACGCTGCGGTTATCTTCATCGCACTGAAGATAGCCGATAGCAGTCAGCTCTTCCGCAGCCTTTGCAAGCTGCTGAGGAGTTCCCTCTGCATCTATGAACAGCATATGGGAATCCACAGCCTTGTTGTAGCTTACTCTTGTTATATTTATGCCGAGGGAGGCTAAGCATTTGCTGGCTTTGAGAAATGCTCCGATATGGTTCGGCATTTTAGTAACAAATGTCCTGTTCATAATTACTTCTGGTATTTGGTCTTATCCATTTCACGGATAGCAGCACGGCGGATCTTTCCGCTGCCTACAGTCTTTGGCAGCTCGGGAACGAACTCGACCACTCTTGGATACTTGTAAGGTGCGGTGCGCTCCTTGACGTAATCCTTGATCTCCTTGATGAGCTCGTCAGACGGGGCTTTATCCTTTGTGAGAACTATGGTTGCCTTTACGACCTGTCCTCTGATCTCATCCGGTACACCTGTAACGGCGCATTCAAGTACATATGGAAGCTCCATGAGCACGCTCTCGATCTCGAATGGTCCGATACGGTAGCCTGAGGACTTGATAACGTCGTCAACTCTGCCTACGTACCAGAAATAGCCGTCCTCGTCCACCCATGCGGTATCGCCGGTGTGATAATATCCGTCACACCATGTTTCGGCAGTGTTTTCTTCATCGCCGTAGTAGCAGAGTGCAAGGCCGGGTACACCATATCCGGGAACGCCTTCCTCCTTGAGCTTTATACAGATCTCACCGGTCTCACCCACGCCTGCGGGAGTTCCGTCAGGGAGGAGTACCTGTACATCATACTGCGGATTGGGCTTGCCCATGCTGCCTGGCTTGGGTTCCATGCCAACAACATTTGCGATAGTAAGTGTAGTTTCGGTCTGGCCGAAGCCTTCCATGAGCTTGATGCCTGTTGCACGGTAGAACTGGTGGAATACCTCCGGGTTGAGAGCTTCGCCGGCGATGCAGGCATATTTCAGTGAAGAGAGATCATACTTGGAAAGATCTTCCTTGATGAAGAAACGGTACATTGTCGGAGGAGCACAGAAGGATGTGATATTGTACTTCTTGAACATGGGGAGGATATCGTCTGCGTGGAAGCGGTCGAAGTCATATACGAATACAGCTGCCTCACACATCCACTGTCCGTAGAGCTTGCCCCAGAGAGCCTTGCCCCAGCCAGTATCAGAGATAGTGAAGTGCAGGCCGTTAGGATCGGCATTCTGCCAGTAACGGGCTGTTACATAGTGGCCGAGAGGATACTGATAGCTGTGGAGAACAAGCTTCGGATTGCCTGATGTTCCCGAGCTGAAGAAGATGAGCATGGGATCAGTTCCGCATGGAGTATCAGCAGTACGCTCGAAATGTGTGCTGTATGCAGGGAGCTCCTCGTTGAAGTCATGCCAGCCCTCACGCTGACCGTTGACGATTATCTTTGTACGGATAGTATTTGTTACAGCACAGGCCTTGTCAACTTCTGCTGTGATCTCGCCGTCAGCAGAGCATACGATCGCAGATATCTCAGCAGAATTGAAGCGGTATTCAAAATCGTGCTCCTTGAGCATATTTGATGCAGGGATAACAAGTGCTCCGATACGGTGAAGAGCAATGATGGAGAACCAGAACTGATAATGACGCTTGAGCACCAGCATTACACGGTCGCCCTTCTTTATGCCGAGGGACTTGAAGTAGTTTGCAGTCTGGCAGGAATATTTCTTTATGTCCTTGAATGTGAAGCGGCGCTCGTTCTTATTGACGTCCACATAGATCATAGCAGTCTTGTCCGGGCATTTTTCTGCCATTGCATCAACGATATCGTATGCAAAGTTGAATTTATCCTGGTTTACAAAATGAACTCCGCTGAGGATGCCCTCTTCATTTGTCTCGCATTTTACGAATTTTTCCGATACAGGGTGGAGCAGGCCGGCCTTGTCAACATTGGTAAGGTGATGCTCTGCAACGTGCTCCTTGTATTCAGCCATGCCTGTTGTTCCACGGGGGGCTGTGACAAAAGCGTAGATCTCACAGTCCTCGCCGCCCAGTGCAACTTCGTCATGGGGCATGGAGCTGTCATAGTAGATAGAGTCGCCTTCGTGGAGGATCTCTGTATGTGAGCCAACAGTTATACGCATTGTGCCTTTGATGACGATATCCATTTCCTGGCCGGCATGGCTGGACATATGCAGCGGCTGAGAAAGAGCTTCGTCTGAATAGGGGATAACAACGTGGAAGGGCTCAACAGCCTTGTTCTTGAACTTGGATGCAAGGCGGTTGTATACAAAGCCCTTTCTGCGGACGATCGGAACGCCCTCGCCCTTGCGGGTAACAGTGTAGCCGCTGAGCTCAGGGCTGATTCCCTCCATGAGATCGGTGATCTCAACGTTGAATTTGATCGCACATTTATAGATGAATGTAAAGCTGAAGTCCTGCTCGCCGGATTCAAGCTTCTTGTATTCTTCTACGGAATAGTCAGTTATTGCAGCCATTTCTTCTACGGATATTCCGAGATCTTCACGCAGACGTGAGATTCGTTCTGCGACCTCTTTTATTCTGACTTCTGCATTCTGTGATTTCGTCATTTCGCTCATAATGATCTCTCCTTCTTAAAATAATGATTTAATACTGGAAAATGAAACGGGAACTGAGAAATACAGCCGTTGATTTTTACTGTAAAAAACAAAAAACTCGCCTCAAAGAATTTATCTTTGAGACGAGTATCATTAACTGATCACCCGCGGTACCACTCAAATTGTGCCGCTATTGCGTAACACCACTTCAGACTCCAGCAAGTCCTATTCATTAACGCAGAATCACGGGAACGCTTACTCATAGCTTTCAGCACTCCGGCTCAGAAGGGATACACAGCATTGCTTATCACCGGCTCGCACCATCCGCCGGCTCTCTGTAGACATTGGCAACCCTCTGCTTGTCTTCCTCATAGCTTATGGTATGGATTATACCACAAAGAACTGCATTTGTCAAGCTTTTTTTGAAAAAACATGAAAACTGAATATTATCTGCTTTACTTTTATATGGGCTGTTGAAATATTTTTCCGGACATGATATAATAGGGAAGAAAGGAAGATGTATCATGTTTGCGAATTACCATACCCATACCAGCCGCTGCGGCCATGCGAGAGGCGAGGACAGGGAATATGTTGAGCACGCCATATCCTCCGGGATGAAGGTGTTGGGCTTCTCGGATCACTGCCCGTGGATATATGATGACGGATATGTTTCCGGTTCAAGGATGCTGCCCTCGGAGCTGGACGGCTATTTCTCGTCTCTGCTGAGCCTGAAAAAGGAGTACGAGAAGGATATAACCATATACATAGGCTTTGAGGCGGAGTATATCCCGGATCAGATGGAGGCTCAGGACGCACTGCTGAAGGACTATCCGGTAGACTACATGATACTCGGACAGCATACTAATGAACGTGAACCGCTTTCGCCGTATACAGGTGATCCGACTCCGGATGAAGCCGATTTGGTACGCTATGTGGATCTTTGCATAGAGGGTATGGGATCGGGGAGATATAAGTATCTTGCTCATCCGGATCTTCTGAATTTCATTGGAAACAGTCAGTTCCTGGATGAGCAGTTCACAAGGCTCTGCACATATCTGAAAGAGAAGGAGCTTCCTGTGGAGATAAATCTCCTGGGCGTGAGGGAGGGAAGACATTATTCCTCACACAGATTCCTCAGCATCGCTCAGAAGCTTGGCTGCAAGGCAATAATAGGCTGCGACGCCCATTTCCCGGAGGCACTGTCTGATCCTGATCCAATAAAGGTCTGCCACCTCATTGCGGAGAGGTATGAACTGCCGCTTATAGATTATCTTCCGGGACTGGAGGCTAAGGAATGACATTGGATAAAGCTGATATAAATGATATTCCGGAGCTCGTACAGCTCAGATTGAATTATCTTGCGGAGGATCACGGCGGGCTGTCGGCAGAGGAGACTGAGCGCATCTCTGCAAGCCTTCCGGACTACTATATGCGCCGCCTGAACAAGGAACTTTTTGTCTTCACCGCAAGAAATGAGGGCAGGATAATAAGCTGCTGCTTCCTGCTTGTGACTGAAAAGCCGGCAAATCCGGATTTCCTCAATGGGCTTACAGGTACTGTTCTCAACGTCTACACGGAAAAGCCGTTCCGCCGTCAGGGTATCGCAGGGGATCTGATAAAAGCGATGCTGGAAGATGCAAAGGAAATGGGGCTGGACTTCGTTGAGCTGAAAGCTACAGAGGACGGCTATCCGCTGTATAAGAAGCTGGGCTTTGCGGACGCTGTAAGCAAGTACCATAATATGAAATACATTTTTTAAGGAGAACTGCAATGAGCATTTTTGATATATTCGACCGTATTTCCTCAAATTCGACCTCTGCCGGTGGTAAAATAGAGTATGTGATAACCGGTCTTGGCAATCCGGGAATGGAGTATGAGAATACAAGACACAATGCCGGATTTATGGTGCTGGACGCTCTCGCCGAAGAGCTGGGCACAAAAATAGACCGCCTGCGCTTCAAGGGAAAGACTGCCGATGTTACTATCGGTGACAAGCGCTGCCTGCTTCTCAAGCCCACTACTTATATGAACAACAGCGGCGAGGCAGTCGTTCAGGCGCTGGAGTTCTATAAGATAGATCCCACGCATCTTATAGTAGTATGCGATGATATATCCCTTGATCCGGGAAAGCTGCGTATCCGCAGGAAGGGCAGCCACGGCGGTCATAACGGTCTCAGGAGCATATGCGAGCTCACCGGCCGTGACGACTATCCACGCATAAAAATGGGCGTGGGCAAAAAGCCTCATCCGGACTATGATCTGGCAAAATGGGTGCTGGGAAAGTTCGGCAAGGAGGACTCGGAGAAAATGAGCGAGTCTGTGAAAAACGCCTGTGAGTGCATAAGGCTTATGGTACAGGAAAAGACCGACGAGGCAATGAATAAATTTAATTCCTGAGCAGGAGAGTTGTCATCTGTTACGGAAATGATGAACTTTCAAACGGAGATACAGAATGAACTTATTTAAAAATATATTCAGAGAGCTTTCCGGCTATAAGAGCATAGAGGAGGCCATAGAAAAAAATATCTCACCCGTCTCAGTGACGGGGCTTTCCCATATACACAGGGCGCAGCTCATAAGCTCCCTGCCGGAGGGAAAGGTACACCTTGTTATAACCGGCACTGAGGCTGAGTCAAAGAAGCTGTGTGATTACATAAATACGATGACAGGCGGAGAAAATGCTGTGCTCTTTCCGTCTAAGGAACTGGTGTTCACTCCCGTGGACAGTTCTAACCACGAGTACGAGCATATGCGTATATCAGCAATGAGCCGTGCGGTGAAGGGACAGTGCAGTATCATCTGCGGAAGCATAGAGGCTGTCATGCAGCCGGTAATACCCGTAGGCGTGCTTATCGCTGCCGGGACAGAGCTTTCAGCCGGTCAGGAGATAGACCTGAAGCAGCTCTGCCTTACCCTTGCAAAAAGCGGATATCAGCGCTGCGAAAAGGTGGAGGGCGCTTCACAGTTCTCTGTCAGGGGCTCTATTGTGGATATATTCCCTGTTCAGGCAGATAAGCCTGTGCGAATAGAGCTGTGGGGGGATGAGATAGACAGCATCTCCGAATTTGATACCGATTCACAGCGCCGAACAGATCCTCTTGAAAGTGTGAGCATATCGCCTGCCTGCGAGGTGCTGTATGACGGAAATGAGCTGGCAGATAAGATCGAAGCCTTGGCAAAGAAAGTCCGTGGCAAGCGTATGGAGCAGGTGCGTGATCACCTTGGTTCGGATGTGAACAGGCTCAGGGCAGGAGAGATACTTGCCCACGGTGTCAAGTACTATCCGCTTGTATACGGTGATCCTACAACTATATTTGACTATATTGACGGCGCAGTGCTGTTCAGCGATTACTCCGAGGTAATGGATTCTGCTGCCGGTGTGTCCTCACGCTTTAATGAGGATGTGAAGATACTTATGGAGGACGGTCAGCTCTGCAAGGGGCTGGACGGCTATGTGCTGGAGCTCCCGGAGATACAGCATATTGCCTCGAAAAAGGTATGCCTGTATATGAGCAGCTTCATGCAGGGCGGTGAGCGTATCGACTTCCGCCGTCTTGTAAGCTTCGAGGCGATGCAGACTGCTCCCTGGAGCGGCGATATGAAGCAGCTTATGGAGGATCTTTCAGAGTATAAGCGCAGGGGCTGCCGTATGCTCCTTGCAGCAGGAAGTGAAAAGACGCTGCCGATAATACAGCAGGATCTTGCCGATGAAGGTATACCCTGTGATCTGATCTCGTCAGGCGCTGAGCCGGCACCGGGAAGAGTTATGCTCATGTCCGGAAGCTTTGCCGGCGGATTTGAATACCCCGAGAATAAGACGGTGCTCATAACTCAGGGCAGGGCTATGGACTCAACTGTCCGCAAGCGCAGAAAAAAGAAGAACAAGGCCGAGGAGATACGCTCCCTTGCGGATATCACAGAGGGCGATCTTGTTGTACACTCCGGTCACGGCATTGGCCGCTTCATCGGTATCCGCAAGCTGGAAATGGACGGCGTTACTAAGGACTATATCACCATACAGTACGCCGGTACGGATAAGCTGTATATACCGGTAACTCAGCTTGATATGGTGTCGAAGTACATAGGCCCCCGTGACGACAGCGGTGTAAAGCTCAACAAGCTCAGCTCCAACGAATGGCAGAGGACAAGAAGCAATGTCAAGAAGGCTGTAAAGGATATGGCACATGAGCTCATAGCCCTCTACGCAAAGCGTGAAAAGAGCGAGGGATTTGCATTCTATCCGGACGATGAGATGCAGAGAGACTTTGAGGAGCGTTTCCCCTATGTGGAGACCGACGATCAGCTCACATCCATTGCTGAGATAAAAGCGGATATGGAAAGAGCAAGGCCTATGGAGCGCCTTCTCTGCGGAGATGTTGGCTTCGGCAAGACCGAGGTAGCCCTCCGTGCGGCAATGAAATGCGTCATGGCGGGAAAGCAGTGCGCTATACTGGCCCCTACAACTGTTCTTGCCTATCAGCACTACCAGACTGCTATACGCAGGTTCGAGCACTTTCCTGTGAATATCGAACTGCTCAGCAGATACCGCACTCCCAAACAGCAGGAGGAGATCATCAAAAAGCTGAAGCAGGGACGCATTGACCTGCTTATAGGCACGCACAAGATAATACAGAAATCCGTTGTGTTCAAGGATCTAGGACTTGCCATAATCGATGAGGAGCAGCGCTTCGGCGTGGCTCATAAGGAGAGGTTCAAGGAGAGCTTTACCGGCGTGGATGTTCTGATGCTTTCAGCTACACCTATCCCCCGTACTCTCAATATGGCTATGAGCGGCATACGTGATATGTCCGTCATCGAGGAGCCGCCTCAGGACAGATACCCTGTGCAGACTTATGTTATCGAGTATAACGTGGGTACTATAGTGCAGGCTATTGTCAGGGAGCTTCGCCGTGGCGGACAGGTATACTACATCCATAACCGTGTGGAGACCATACAGGGCTGTGTGGCTAAATTGCAGGAGTTCCTGCCGGATGCACGTATAGCCTACGCACACGGTCAGATGAGCGAGGACGATATGTCCGATATCTGGGAGCAGCTTGTGGAACACGAGATAGATATACTGGTCTGCACTACTATCATAGAGACCGGAGTTGATGTCCCCAATGTCAATACGCTTATCATAGAGGATGCTGACCGCTTCGGACTTTCACAGCTCTATCAGCTCCGTGGACGTGTGGGACGCTCCAACCGCAGAGGATATGCATTCTTTACGTATAAGCGTGACAAGGTTCTGACTGAGATAGCTACAAAGAGGCTGAACGCCATGAAGGAATTCACCCAGTTCGGCAGCGGCTTCCGTATAGCCCTCCGTGACCTTGAGATAAGAGGTGCCGGAAGTATCCTCGGCGGCCGTCAGCACGGACATATGGAAGCGGTGGGATATGATATGTACCTGAAACTGCTGTCTGAGGCCATTGCTGAGGAAAAGGGCGAAAAGCCGGAGAAGATACCGGAGTGCCTTGTGGATATACAGATAGATGCTCATATCCCTGAAAAGTATATCACCAGCCTTAACCAGCGTATCGATATCTACCGCAAGATCATGACGGTGAATGAGGACAGCGACAAGACTGACCTGATAGATGAGCTCATCGACCGCTACGGAGAGCCGCCTAAGTCTGTGGTGGGACTTATCGATGTGTCACTGCTGAGAAACAAGGCTGCTCATATGGGTATAACTGAGATATCCCAGAAAAACGGCGCTATGTACTTCTATACCGAATATCTCTCCACTGAACAGATAGCCGGCCTTTCCGCAGCGTACAAGGGCAGGATAACCTTCAATGGAGCCGGAAAGTCCTATGTTTCGGTGAAAATATCCCCGAAAATGCGTCCCTTTGACATGATGAAGGACGTTGTGGAGATAGTCTACGAGAATAGGAAAAAACAATAGTGCCATTAAAAAACATTATAGCAAAAATGATTGACAAATTAATATTTTTGTGATAAAATGTGATAAGCAAAACGTTCGTATGATAAAGAACAAAAGGGGTAATGAAAATGATGTATAAAAAGATTATTGCAGGCCTTATGGCCGTTACTTCTGCTGCACTTGTGTTCTCCTGCGGAAGCGGGGACAGTTCTTCGGAAAGCACTCCGGAAACTACTGCCGTTCAGGAAACAACGGCTGCTGATACAACTGCTGAAAATACTACAGATGCGGCAACAGAGGATGTGACCGAGGGTACTACCGAGGAGCTCATACCTCCCGTTCCGGCAGAGGCTTCCGATCCGAATACAGTTACATTCGACGATGACAACTGCGATTTTGTAAAGATCATCAACGATGACGAGTTCTGTGCCAAGGGAGAGGTCTCCGTTGCTGAACTGGCCGGAAATAAGATGCTGAAATTTACCGATGATTTCACTGTTCCTATGGAAGGCAAAGTGCAGAAAATAGCTATATACGCTGCTCCACTTGTAGGTAAGGATAACCTTGCAAAGGTAAAGAGCATAGAATTCGACCTCTATGCTGATGCTGTGGCTCAGGAGTATGAGGACGAGAACGGCGAGATGAAAACTGTTCCCGGTACTATCTGCGGCGGCGGAGGTTCCTCTACAGCTAAGCTGGACAGCGACGGAAAAAATAAATGGTTCGGCTTCAAGGACTTTGAGGGCGGCGAGTATGATTTCGAGTATTCCGCTCCTCTTCACCAGGAATTCAAGTTCCTCCTCGCCAGCAGCGGACAGTGCTGGGATGAGACAATGGAAGGCGCAAACTTCCTTATCATGCGCTGGGGCAGCGAGAATAAGTCCAATATCTATGTGGACAATATCGTCTTTTATGACGAGGACGGCAATTCTATCCCCCTTGACGGCGACGGCAAAATGCCGGAGATACCTGCTGAAGAATAAAAAACTGCGGCTTGGGTGTAATGCCTACGCAACAGTATGTGGTAGCTATTGAGGGAAACCCTTTTGAAAAAGGGTTCCTCTGACGGAGGCGGTCCCCTCTGTCACGATGTGACATCTCCCCGCACTGCGGGGTGACTCCCTGTAGTACAGGGAGATGTCCGAAGGACAGAGGGTCGTCGCTCCTGTTAGGAGTCACCCTCAAACTCCCTTCCTAAAACTTTCAGTTTTAAATTTTCCCCCAGATAGGATGCAACCCATGCTTAATAGCATGGGCTTTTTTATTGCTATGCATCCTATCTGGGGGAAAATTAAGATTAAAAGTCTTTGGAAAGGGGTTCGGGGAAGAACCTTTCCTCAGAAAGGTTTTTCCCGAGTAACCAACACATAACTGTTGCGTGGGCATTACACCTAAGCCGCAGTTTTTTATTATTTATGCCGTATATTCAGTTTTTCAAGCCGTTCTTCACGCTTTTTGCGCCTTTCACGTTTTGCTGCTCTGACTTTAAGCCTGTAATACCTGTAATACACCTGTATCCTTTTCAGCGTTTCCTTATCCTGTGGGAAAAGGCGCTTCATAAGTGCAATGGTGATTATAAGTGTTGCTATAAGCTCAAAGCAGAAGGGGGACCATAGTATTGCAAGATATGCTACCGATATGTTTTTCAGCCATTCTATATCATAGTATGAGCCGACTCCGATGCCGATATATGCCCAGCCGTTGGTGATTATCCACGCTATGCCGTAGCATATCATAAGATGAGGGTTGAGCAGGAATTTCCTGATATCATCGATTTTTTTCAGCAGCTTATCTTTCATGGCGCACCTCCCGGAGCACCTCTGTGCTCAGCTCAGTGAGATCAGCCGAATACTACAGTGATCTCGTTTGTGTCAGCAAGCTTGTCTGCGGGGATATAATTGCTGTCCAGTTTTGTTCCGTTGAGAGTAACGCTCTTTACACCGCTCTGAACGTGTGCTGAATTGTCGATAGTGATATTGAGCTTCTTTCCACGGAAGTTCTTGTGTATCTTGAAGCCGTCCCATGAAGCAGGGATAGAAGGATCAATGAGGAGTCCGTCAAGGTCAGGTCTCATACCGCAGATACCCTCTACGCAGCCTACCATGACTGTTGAAGCTGTACCTGTGAGCCAGTGAACGTGGGAGCGTCCCTCGTAAGGAGAAGCCTTTGACTCGGTGAACTGACCGTGTACATACGGCTCCATAACTCTTATTTCAGCCTTGTCGTTCATAGCAGCAGGCGAGCTTTCCATGAAGTACTCGAATGCACGGTCGCCGTGGCCGAGGAGTGCTTCAGCCAGTATCAGCCAGCCCTGTGACTGTGAGAAGATACCGCCGTTTTCCTTTGTATCAAGGTTGAATACCTGCATGAGAGCGCCTTCAAAGTGGTGGTACTTATAAGGCGGATCAAGAAGCTTTGCACCGTAAGGTGTATTGAGGATATCGTGAACGCTGCCCATAGCTTTTTCAGCCTGCTCATCAGAAGCAAAGCGTGAGATTACAGACCAGCTCTGTGGATTGAGCCACATATTTGCCTCGGGATCCTTCTTTGCACCGACGATAACGCCGTCTTCACGGATACCACGGATGAATCTGTCGTCATCCCAGCACTTTCCGAGTGCGTCAGCAAGCTTTGCTCTTGCGCCGTCGATGTAAGCTGAATACTCGCTGTCATTCTTCAATTCAGCCAGTTCTTTCATAACGTTCATAGCGTAGTAGAGCTGGAATGCAACGAATGTGGACTCGCCCTGTGCTCCGAGACGGAGACAGTCGTTCCAGTCGGCGTGGAGACCGGCAGGCATATCGTGGCCGCCGAGACGCTCCATAGAGAAGCGGATAGCGTTCTTGAGGTGCTCATAAACGGTAGCCTCACCGCCGCCCTCTTCTGCATATGTGATGACCTCATCGAGGAATGCCTTGTTTCCGCTTTCACCGAGGTACTTTACGATAGTGGGGAAGAGCCAGAGCGCATCGTCTGCACGGTAGGAAGGATGTCCTGTCTCCTTGGCGTAAACGCTGTGCTCATCGTTCTCGTCAGGGCAGGTCTCGTGGCCTGCGTTGTGGTTGAATTTAACAAGCGGGAGACCGCCGCCGTTGCTTACCTGAGCGGAGAGCATGAAGCGGATCTTGTCTGCTGCCATTTCAGGAGCAAGGTGGATTATACCCTGTATATCCTGAACTGTATCACGGTAGCCGTAGCCGTTGCGGAGGCCGCAGTATACAAATGAAGCAGCTCTTGACCAGATGAATGTGATGAAGCACTGGTAAGCGTTCCATACGTTTATCATATTGTTGAATTCTTCTGAAGGAGTCTCGACCTGGAAGTTTTCGAGCTGGCCGTGCCAGTAGTCTCTGAGCTGCTTTACCTCAGCGTCTACCTTGCCGGCAGTCTTGTACTCGTCGAGGATAGCTGCTGCCTCGGCACTGTTTCTCTGTCCCATGATGAAGATGAATTCCTTTGTCTCGCCGGGAGCAAGAGTGATATCACTCTGGAGAGCGCCGCAGGAATTAGAGTTGAAGTTCATGACTCCGTCGCACTTTCCTTTTTCAACTGCGATAGGGTTGGAGAATGTTCTGTATGGGCCGATGAAGTTGCTGAGAGAGCCGTTATAGCCTGTAACGGGCTGTCCTACCATACCGAGGAAGCGCTCCTTGTGGTTGGAGCCTGTCTCGTCGAAGCCGGTATTCTCGTTCATGTGCTGGATTATGCGGTTCTCCTCGAAGCTTGTACGTGTAATAAAGAGAGTGTACTGGAGGTTTACCTGATCCTGCTCGTAGTTGGGCTCGTTAGTGAACTCAACGAAGCCGAAAACGGAGAGCTTTCTCTCCTTATCGGAATTATTTGTTATATTCGCACGCCATACTTCATATGTTTTTCCGTAGGGTACATAATATGTAGTCTCTGACTTTATGCCGGCATACTCGGCCGATATTATTGTATATGCCGTACCGTGGCGGCACTCGCTCTTGTACTTGTCAAGGGGCTTGCCTACAGGCTGCCATGAAGCTGACCAGTAATCAGCGGAATCGTTGTCACGGATATAGATGTAGCGTCCGGGCAGAGCCATATCGGAATTGAAGCGGAAACGTGAGATACGTCCGTTTGCTCCGGATTTTACGAAGCTGTAGCCGGCTGCGTTGTTGGATATCATTGCACCGTACTCAGGGTCTCCAAGATAATTCGCCCATGGTGCAGGGGTTGCAGGATCAGTGATGACATACTCTTTGTTTTTAAGGTCAAAATGTCCGTACTGCATAATTAATTCATACTCCTTTTCGGCTTCCGGGAGTGAACAGCGCCTTTCATTTTTCCCGTCAGCAAAATACTGCTTTTATTATACCATAAACATGCATATCTTGCAAGAGGGAAACGGCAAAAAAATCCACCTGATACGCATAAAATTGTGAATAAAGTATGGACGGATCCGGAAGAGTCAAAAAAATCGGGATTTTTTTCAAAAAACACTTGATTTTTCCGTAAACAGGTGGTATAATACTATATGATGATAGTTTAAGCTAAAGACCGGAACCTTCCGGTCTTTCGTTTATTATAGACTATTGCTGTTATATGGACGAAAGGAGATCATGAAGGGTTGAAATTCAAGAAATTCGGCGGCACTGAACAGAAGGTGTATGACCTGATAAAGCCGATAACGGACGATCTGGGCTATTACCTGTGGGATGTGTGCTATGAGAAGGAAGGCGCAATGTGGTATCTTCGTGTTTTCATCGATCAGGATGAGGGCATAGGCATCGAGGACTGCGAAAGAGCTACGGCTCCCATAAACCAGATACTCGATGAAAAAGATCCCATCCCCCAGAGCTATATGCTTGAGGTAGGCTCGGCAGGGCTTGAGAGAGAGCTTGTCAAGGAGGAACACTTTGAGGTGTGCCGGGGCGATACCGTAAGGATACGCTTCATAAGAAGCATCGACGGCGAGAAAGAGATCGTCGCAGAGCTCGTATCGGCTGACAAGGACGGGGTGACTGTAAAGGACGAGACAGGAGAAGAGAAAAAATATCCCCTCGCCGATATAGCTTTCGTTAAGCTTTACATGGAATTTGAATAGATCACTTAAAGACAAAAAACATTTATATTGGAGGAATTAACAGAAATGAACAAGAACAATGACTTTTTCAAGGCTCTCGAATCCCTTGGAGAGGAAAACAGCGTAGAGACTGAGCTTCTTATAGAGAAGGTCAAGTCCGCAATGCTCAAGGCAGCAAGAAAGGCATATCCCCACAGCGAGGAGAATATCCGTGTGGAGATTGATCCTGCTACCAAGAAGTTTGAGATGTATATCGTTCAGGAGGTCATCGATGATTACCCCATAGATGAGAACGAGGTCAATATCGATGTTGCAAAGACTATTGATCCGAATGCCTATGTGGGCGGTACTATCCTCAAGGAGATCGATATCTCAAAGCTGGGACGTATGGCAGCTCTCTCTGCAAAGCAGTCCATAAAGGGCGACCTGAGAGAGATAAATCGTGAGCAGATGCTCAGCAGATTCGAGTCAAAGGAGCATGAGTGCATCACTGCTAAGGTATCACAGATAGAGCCCGGAAGAGGCACTGTTACTGTTGACTATCAGGGCACAGAGCTCTACCTCTTCAGAAATGAGCAGATCCCCGGAGAGGTGCTCGAAGAGGGCAAGAACATAAAGGTTTACATCACAGGCATCGTCGGCAAGACAAAGAAGCCTATCGTGAAGATCTCACGTACTCACAAGGATCTTGTGAAGAGACTCTTTGAGATCGAAGTTCCAGAGATTTACGATGGAACAGTTGAGGTCAAGTCAATATCCCGTGAGGCAGGTTCAAGAACAAAGATCGCTGTATGGTCAAAGGATCCAAACGTTGACGCTGTAGGCGCCTGCATCGGTGCAAAGCGTTCAAGAATAACTGCTGTAGTTAATGAGCTCAGCGGCGAAAAGATCGATATCATCCCATGGAGCGAAGTTCCTGAGGAGTTCATCGCAAGAGCGCTTGCTCCTGCTGAGGTGCTCAAGACCGTTATCACTTCCGCTGAGGAAAAGACCTGTACAGTTATTGTTCCCAACAATCAGCTTTCACTTGCTATCGGCAACAAGGGACAGAATGCCAAGCTTGCAGCTAAGCTCACAGGCTTCAAGATCGATATCAAGCCCCAGTTCGATACAGTTACCAACGAGGAAGCTCCTGAGCTGAGCCCTGATTTCAAGGTGCCGGAGCCGGAGACAGCTCCTGCTGATACCGAAGAGGATTTGGAGCTCGTAGCAGATGAGCCTGCTGTAGAGATAGGCGAAGCTCCCGAGGAGGCTCCTGCTGAGGAGACTGCTCCTGCTGAAGAGGAATAATAATGAAACCGAAAAAAATACCCATGAGAATGTGTCTGGGCTGCAATGAGATGAAGCCGAAAAAAGAGCTTATCCGTGTGATAAAGTCTCCCGAGGGAGAGATAAGCCTTGACCTTACCGGAAAGAAGTCAGGCAGGGGAGCTTATATCTGCCGCAGCATAGAGTGCTTTGACAAGGCAAGAAAGGGCAGAAGATTTGAAAAGTCATTCTCATGTAAAATAGATGAGAGCGTTTACGAGGTGATGGCAGATGAGCTTGGAAAAGAAACGGAAAACTGCTGATCTGCTGGGTATATGCCTTAAAGCCGGAAAAGCGGTAAAGGGCTTCGACAGTGCCTGCGAGGCTGTTAAAAACGGCAGCGCCGCCTGTCTGCTTACTGCCGCTGATGCTTCGGCAAAAACCGTCAAGGAAGCTGAGTTCATCGGAGGGAAATACAATGTTCCGGTGCTGGTTTCCGATATGACGAAGGCAGAGATAGGTGATCTCTGCGGCAAAGAGACTGCTGTCCTCGCTGTATGCGACAAGGGATTTGCGGATGCCTTTGCAAAACTGATCTCTCATTGATCACAGCCAGCTGTGTTGACATATATTCATACAACAGCTCCTTCATGGAGCACAAAATAATGCCGCATGAGGCGGCGGAAACATATGGAGGTATTTACAGCCTATGGCAAAAAAGATAAAGTTAAGCGACGCTGCAAAGGATATCAGCGTTTCATCACAGGAACTGATCGACTATTTCGCAAGTACCGGAGATAATAAGAAGAAAGCCGGTTCATCCCTTACAGAGGAAGAGATGAATAATGTGCTCGAACACTATACAAAGCTTCACGAGGTAACATCCTTCGATGAGTATTTTGCTTCTGTAAATGAGGCACGTCCTGCAAAGAAGGCTAAGACTGAGGAGAGCAAGGCTGCTCCGGCAAATAAGACTGAGAAGAAGCCAGAGAAAAAGACCGAGGCTCCGAAGGCTCCCGAGAAGAAGCCGGAGAAAAAGGCGGAGGCTTCAAAGGCTCCAGAAAAGAAGCCTGAGGTAAAGGCAGAAGCTCCGAAGGCTCCTGAGAAGAAGCCTGAGGTAAAGCAGGAAGCTCCGAAGGCTCCTGAGAAGAAGCCTGAGGTAAAGGCAGAAGCTCCGAAGGCTCCCGAGAAGAAGCCTGAGGTAAAGGCAGAAGCTCCGAAGGCTCCTGAGAAGAAGCCTGAGGTAAAGGCAGAAGCTCCGAAGGCTCCCGAGAAGAAGCCGGAGGTAAAGGCAGAAGCTCCGAAGGC
Source organism: Clostridiales bacterium Firm_05 (assembly GCA_001604035.1). Lineage (GTDB taxonomy): Bacteria > Bacillota > Clostridia > Oscillospirales > Ruminococcaceae > Ruminococcus. Next base: position 16,587 of record LVAK01000001.1, on the reverse strand, counting down.
TCCAGAGAAGAAGCCTGAGGTAAAGGCAGAGACTCCGAAGGCTCCCGAAAAGAAGCCGGAAGCTGCTCAGCAGAAGTCAAAGAAGAATGACAAGAAGAAGGAGCAGGCTAAGGCTCAGGACAGAGGCGAGCGCACAAAGTTCAATGCTGCATTCAGCTCAGAGACTGCTCAGACCTCTACTCAGCGCAGAACTGTCGATACAAGAGGAAGCTACGTTGACCTCGATAAGTACAACGAGAGATACGACCAGATGGCTACCTCAAATAAGCATAAGAACGATAACTATTCTTCAAAGAAACAGAAGATAAATCAGAAGTCTGCACAGAGAAGCAGACAGCAGTTCTCCAAGAAGGAGAGCGAGGCTGAGAAGCTCAAGAGACTTGAGCTTGAGCGTGCAAGAAAGCAGCAGCTCAAGGTGCTCATCCCTGATACTATCACTGTCGGCGAGCTGGCTACACGTCTTAAGGCTACAGCTACAGACGTTATCAAGCAGCTCATGAAGCTGGGCGTAATGGCTTCTATCAATCAGGAGATCGACTTCGATACCGCTTCACTTGTAGCTGACGAGATGGGTGCAAAGGTAGAGAAGGAGGTCATCGTTACCATTGAGGAGCGTCTTATCGACGACACAGACGATGACGATACAAACCTCCAGCCGCGCTGCCCTGTAGTTGTTGTTATGGGACACGTTGACCACGGTAAAACTTCTATCCTGGACCGTATCAGAAATGCCCACGTTGCCGCAGGCGAGGCCGGCGGTATCACACAGCATATCGGTGCTTATCAGGTAAATGTCAACGGACAGGACATAACTTTCCTGGATACTCCCGGACATGAGGCCTTCACTTCAATGCGTGCAAGAGGTGCTAATATCACTGATATCGCAATCCTCGTTGTTGCTGCTGATGACGGTATCATGCCGCAGACTGTAGAGTCTATCAACCATGCAAAGGCTGCCGGAGTATCTCTCATCGTTGCTATCAACAAGATGGATAAGGAAGGCGCTAACCCGGACCGCATAAAGGAAGAGCTCACAAAGTATGACCTTGTATGTGAGGACTGGGGCGGCGATGTTATCTGTGTTCCCGTTTCCGCAAAGACCGGTGAAGGCATAGATGAGCTTCTCGAAAATGTTCTCCTCGTTGCTGAGGTAAAGGAGCTCAAGGCAAATCCTGACAGACTTGCAAAGGGTACTGTCATTGAAGCACGTCTCGACAAGGGCAGAGGCCCTATCGCTACACTTCTGGTGCAGAACGGTACTCTCAAGCAGGGTGACGTCCTCATCGCAGGAACTGCTGTGGGCCGTGTAAGAGTTATGACCAACGACAAGGGCAGAACTGTAAAGTCCGCAGGTCCTTCAGTGCCTGTTGAGATCACAGGTCTTGCAGAAGTTCCAAGCGCAGGCGATATCTTCAATGCCGTTGAGGATGAGAGACTTGCCCGTGAGCTCGTTGAGCAGAGAAAGCATGAGCAGAAGCAGGAGCAGTTCAACGCTTACCGCAAGGTAACTCTCGACAACCTGTTCAGCCAGATCGCTGAGGGCGAGATCAAGGAGCTGCCTATCGTTGTAAAGGCTGACGTTCAGGGCTCTGTTGAGGCTGTAAAGCAGTCACTTGAGAAGCTCTCCAACAATGAGGTAAGAGTAAGAGTCATCCACGGCGCTGTTGGTGCTGTAAAGGAAAGCGACGTTATGCTGGCAGCGGCTTCCAATGCTATCATCGTCGGCTTCAATGTAAGACCGGATCCTGTAGCTGCTGAGAATGCTGCCCGTGACGGAGTCGATATCCGCCTGTATCGTATCATCTACGATGCTATCGAAGAGATATCCACCGCTATGAAGGGTATGCTCGCTCCTAAGTTCAGGGATGTTGAGCTGGGACGTGTTGAAGTACGTCAGGTATACAAGATATCCAACGTTGGCATGGTAGCAGGAAGCTATGTTCTCAGCGGTAAGGTATCAAGAGGCTGTCAGGTAAGAGTAGTCCGTGACGGTATCATCATTGCTGATGATAAGATCTCAGGACTTAAGAGATTCAAGGATGACGTAAAGGATGTTGCTGAGGGATACGAGTGCGGTATCAGCCTCGAAAAGTTCAGCGATGTCAAGGAAGGCGATATCTTCGAGACCTATATGGTCGAGGAGTACCGTGAGGACTGAGCGATCTGTTGATCGGCGCTGCGGCTGCGGATCACTGATCCGCATACGCCCCTGACGGGGCAGAGCCGCTGTTCACTATTCACTTTTTCACCATTTATCATTATCAAGAATAGGGGGTCAGACCAAAATGGATAACAGCAGAATGAGTACTGCCGATATGCTGCAGTACTGCAACGAGGCACTGGCATGGGACGATTTCGGACCGATAGACATATTCTTCTTCCAGTCGGTAAAGAAGATACTTCTCGGACAGTGCAGCGCTATGGAAGAACCTGAAGAGGTAGTCGATGATCTTATGGGCATAGAGCGCCCTGTACGTGATGTTGAGCTGGAGCCGGAATACGGACTCTATGCTGACATTTACTACGGCGAGGAGGGGGACGACGATATCCCCGACTACAGCGTTTCTGCCGAGGATGAGGCCTTCAGCTCAGCCATGTTTACCAACGGCTTCTTCGATGAGCAGAAGACCGAGGAAAAGGATAAGGCTGAGGAAAAAAAGACTGAGGTCAAGGAAGAGACTGCCGAGACCAGCAGCAAGGAAGAGAAGACAGAAGATACTGACGGAGATCCCTCTGCTGATAAGGAAAAACATGAGGAGACCTCCGGCGGCGGATTTACAGTGAACCTGTGAGGTCGAAAGGAGTAAAATGCCTAATTTCAAGAACAGCCGTATGGCTGAGGATATAAAAAGAGAACTTACAGCTATCCTCCGTGAGCTCAAGGATCCGAGGATAGATAAGATGCTGACTGTGGTAAGGGCTGATCTCTCGGGAGATATGTCCTCATGCAAGGTCTATGTCTCAAGCTTTGAGGGTATGGAGCGTACAGTCGAATCCGTAAAGGGACTGAAAAACGCATCCGGCTTCATCCGCAGGGAGCTTTTTGCACGCCTGAAAATGAGAAAGTCTCCGGAGCTTACCTTTGTTGCTGACAACTCCATTGAGAGAAGCGCTGAGATAAGCCGCAAGCTCAATAAGCTCAATGCCGGAAATGAGGAGGAATGACAATGTATATCGGATTCAGTGAAGCAGAGACGTTCCTCCGCAACTGTAAGGACGCTGTCATTATCACTCACCGTAATCCGGACGGAGACTGCATAGGTGCAGGCTTCGGTCTCAAGGATATCCTTGAACAGCTCGGCATCCGCAGCAGAGTGGTATGCCATGATGAGTTCCCGAAGAGATATGATTTCCTTACGGATATAGGCGCAGGGGAGGACTTCGAGCCTCAGACCGTCATCGCTGTGGATATAGCTGATACAAAGCTGATGGGAAAGTATGAGGATATCTACGGTGACAAGGTACAGCTCTGTATAGACCACCATATCTCAAACAAGAACTATGCGGAGAAAACTCTCCTTCACGGAGAAGCTACTGCCGCCTGTGAGATCATATACTCTCTGGCTGAGTTCATGGGCGTGAAGATCACAAGGCACTGCGCTATGTGTCTTTATACAGGTATTGCCACTGATTCAGGCTGCTTCAAGTACGACTGTACTACTCCGAGAGCACACGAGATCGCTGCGGATATGATGAGGAGATACGATATCAACTTCGCACGTATAAACCGCTATATGTTCGACGTCAAGTCCGAGGGCAGGATGAAGCTGGAGAGCAGGATAAATGAGCTCATGGAGCTTCATTTAGGCGGAAAGCTTGCTATAATCGCTGTGACTCAGGACATGATGAAGGATATGGGCATAGAAATGGAGGAGCTGGAGGGCTTTGCTCCGCTGACGATACAGCTTGAGAATACCGAGGTGGGCATACTCATGCGTGAGCGCCCGGACGGTGTATACAAATGCTCATTCCGTTCGGCATATGATGTGAACGTATCCGTAATATGCCAGGAGCTGGGCGGCGGAGGCCATGCAAAAGCTGCCGGCTGTACTGTTGAAGGCGACCTGGAAAGCGCAAAGAAGCTGCTTACAGCAGCTGTTGAAAGGGCACTGGGCTGATGAACGGTATTCTATGCGTAAACAAACCGCAGGACTTCACCTCATTCGATGTTGTGGCAAAGCTCCGGGGCATACTCGGCATGAAAAGGCTCGGTCACGGGGGAACGCTGGATCCTATGGCTACAGGAGTTCTGCCTGTATTCGTGGGAAATGCAACGAAGGCCTGCGATATAATGCCCGACAATACAAAGAGCTATCTGGCCGGCTTCCGCCTTGGCTGTACATCCGATACTCAGGATATATGGGGCGAGGTCAAGTCTGTCTCAGATCTTGCTGTCAGCAGGGATGAGCTCGAAGCTGTAATGCCGTATTTCACGGGAAATATCATGCAGCTCCCGCCGATGTACTCAGCAGTGCAGGTGGGCGGAAAGCGCCTCTATGATCTTGCAAGACAGGGGATAGAGGTGGAGCGTGAGGCAAGGCAGATCGAGGTCAGCTCACTGAGACTGCCGGAATACGATCCCGATACCTGTGAGGGAAAGCTGGAGATAGTCTGCGGAAAGGGCACGTATATACGTACTATTATAAATGATATAGGCGAAAAGCTTGGCTGCGGCGGTATAATGACCTCCCTTGTGAGGACTTCATCCTGCGGCTTCACTCTTGCTGACTGTTTTACCTTTGAGGAGATACAGCAGGCAAAGGATGAGGACAGGCTGGAGACATTGCTCCTGCCCACCGACAAGGTTTTCGTTTCACTGCCGAAGCTGGTGCTCGGCGAAGCTCAGGCAAGGATGTACCGCAACGGAGTAAAGCTGGATATCACAAGAGTCAGGGGCATAATACCGGACAGTGATACCTACAGGGTATACGCTCAGGACGGCACTTTTTTCGGCACAGCTGTCGCTGACCGTGAGAACGGGCTGCTGCGTGTGGGAAAGAATCTGGGGTGAGACTATGGAACAGAAAAAAACAGCGGTTGCGCTGGGACTTTTCGACGGAGTACACCTTGGACACAGAGCGGTTATAAGCAGGCCTGCGGAAATGGCTTCCGGAGGGCTTGTACCAACGGTATTCACCTTCAGGAACACTTCCCTTTCCTTTAAACAGGGCCGCAGGATAGAGTATATCTATACCGACAGCTACAAGGAGCGACTGATACGCTCGCTGGGGATAGATGATGTCATCAGCGAGGATTTCAGCAGCCTGAAGGATCTTTCCGGCGAGGATTTCGCAGGCAGGATACTTTCAGAAAGGCTTTGTGCGTCCTGTGTGGTCTGCGGCAGGGATTTCCGCTTCGGCAGGAATGCTTCCTGCGGTATCGCAGAGCTTGCAGAGCTTGGAAAGAGGTTCGGCTTCACTGCCGAGCTGGCAGAGGATGTTACTGCTGACGGAGAGAATGTCTCATCCAACAGGATAAGGGAGCTTCTCAGCAATGGCAGGCCGGAAAAGGCTGCTCAGCTGCTTGGAGCAGAATATACCATTTACGGAAAAGCAGTACATGGTAAACAGATCGGCCGTACAATAGATTTCCCCACGGTGAACCAGCTCTTTGAAGCTGAACAGCTGGTGCCGCTGTACGGAGTCTACGCTTCGGCTGTAAATATAGACGGCAGGGATTACAGAGCCGTCACAAATATCGGCGTGAAACCAACTATCGAGGGGGAGCGTGCGCCTTTGGCAGAGACACATATCCTCGGATTCACAGGTGATCTCTACGGAGAGACACTGGAAATAAGGATAAAGCGCTTCATCCGCAGCGAGAGGAAATTTTCCTCGCTGGATGAGCTCAAGGCTCAGATATCTGCTGATATACTTAAGGCTGACATATAAAATTCAGCCTGCTTTCACTTTACTGTCACAGACAGGAATTACTATTGATTAGTAAGTGTCAGCTTTTGTGCTGACAGAATCATAACTTCTGAAGGAGGGCTTCCAGTGATAGAAGTCAAACATCTGGTTAAGCGCTACGGCGATAAAAAAGCCGTCAATGATATAAGCTTCAAGGTGGAGAAAGGCGAGATACTTGGCTTCCTCGGACCAAACGGTGCCGGAAAATCAACAACGATGAATATGCTGACCGGCTATATCTCTTCGACTTCAGGTCAGATACTCATAAACGGCGTGGATGTGCTTGAAGAGCCTAAGAAGGCAAAGGCAAGCATAGGCTATCTTCCGGAGATACCGCCGCTTTATGTGGATATGACCGTTGACGCTTATCTCAACTTTGTTTTCGATCTCAAGAAATGCAAGCTGCCACGCAAGGCTCATCTCAATGATGTCTGCAACCTCTGCAAGATAAGTGACGTCAGAAAGAGACTTATCAAGAACCTCTCAAAAGGATACAAGCAGAGAGTCGGCCTTGCTCAGGCTCTTATAAACAATCCTCCCGTGCTTATCCTCGATGAGCCTACAGTAGGACTTGATCCTAATCAGATCATAGAGATACGCTCCCTCATAAAAAAGCTGGGCAAGAGACATACAGTTATCCTTTCCTCTCATATACTTCCTGAGATACAGGCTGTATGCGACAGGATCATCATCATCAACAAGGGCGTTGTTGCTGCTGACGGTACTGCCGATGAGATCGCAAGGAATATCACAAACGAGCATAAGATGACACTTCGTATCGAAGGTCCCGATCACTCAAGAGCTGAAAAGGAACAGATCGTCACTGCTCTGAGAAATATAAGCGGTGTAAAGTATGTCCGTGCTGATATGGAGCGTGAAAAAGGCATATACGACTACGATGTGGAAACAGACGGAAAGACTGACGTCCGCAGAGATATAAACAAGCTCTGTTTCGATAACGGCTGGAATATCCTCATGCTCCAGCTCTCAGACCTCACCCTTGAGGATATATTCCTCAAGATCACCATGGGCGAAGGCTTCGGCCATGATGAATCTGAAAAAGGTGTTGCTGCCAAGGGAAAAAAGCCTAAGGTAAGGATAAACCTTATGACTGAGGAAGAGGCTGAGGCAGCTGAACAGGCCGCCCGGGAGGCTGCTGAAGAAGCTGCCGGAGAGGCTCAGGATGAGAAAGGAGACGAGGAATAATGGGCGCTATATACAGACGAGAAATGGGTTCGTTCTTTACATCGGGAATAGGATATGTTTTCCTGACAGTTTTCTATATCGCTTCGGGATATTTCTTCTATAACGATGTTATAAAATCAGGCCTCGGAGATATATCACCTATGTTCGTATCAATGTTCATAGTGGTGATATTCCTGATACCTGTACTGACCATGAGACTTCTTAGCGAAGAGAAAAAGAACCGCACAGATCAGGGACTCCTCACTGCGCCGATAAGCCTATGGGAAATAGTCCTCGGAAAGTTCTTTGCGGCCTTCACACTCTTTGTTATTGCTGAGAGCGTTATCTTCATATACGCACTCATACTCAGATACCTCAGCAAGGATATGGTATGGTCTTCGCTCCTGGGCAACTACTTCGCAATGCTGATCCTCGGAGCAGCATTCATTGCTATCGGAGTATTCATCTCCTCTCTTACAGAGAACCAGATGGCCTCTGCGGTAGTATCAGTCTTCTTCTTCCTGGTGCTCTACGCTTTTGACGATTCTGCCCTTGAAAAGCTCAACAGCAATTCCTTCATAAGCAAGAATCTTAAGATAAGCACAAGAGAGAAGATAATGGAGTTCCTCTCTCATCTTTCAATGAGATCCAGATATACGGAATTTACAAGAGGCATATTCAGCCTCTCAAGCGTATTGTTCTTCCTTAGCATAGTTTTTCTCTTCAACTTCTTTACCGTGAAGGTTTTAGAGAAAAAGCGCTGGGCTTGATGACTCTATGAAAGGAAGGTATGATAAGCATGAAGAAAACTGATACTGACGATATCAAAACAAGTAATCAGCCGGAGAAAAACGACTCCGGCGCACTTAAGAAAATGAAATACGGTACGATGTCTCTCGTAACCATCGCCATCGTCTGTGCAATAGTTATCGTGCTCAACGTTATGGCTGCGGTCATGGAGAAGCGTCGTCCGATGAAGCTCGACCTCACAGGAGATAACAGATACGAGCTCAGTGACGAGACAATAGACGTCCTCAAGAACCTTGATCAGGATGTTGAGATACTCGTTACAATGCCTCGTACAGATTTTGATGAGATGTCGAAGCAGGCTGAATATGAATATCAGCTCTACTACCGTATGGCCGGAATAACACCGGAGCCCCTCGAATTTCCTTATGATATGATACCGACTATCCTTGACAAGTACGAGATGTACTCCAGACAGGGAAGCGGTAAGGGCAATGTAACTGTAAAGTACGTAAACCTCAACACAGATCCTGATGCCATCTCAAAGTATAAGAAATACTACAACGGAGATATCACAAAGAACAGCATTGTTTTTTACTCCGGTGAAAGTGTAAGAGTGCTTGGTACAACTGAGATCCAGACTATGATAACAGCCGATGCTGCTGCCGCTCAGAATCGACAGCTCACTCTGGTATTCGCCGGCGAGAGCATCATCACATCACAGATCATGAATGTGACCGATTCACATATCGTAAAGGTAGCCTTTGCAGACAAGATGAACGGTCAGAGTCTCTACAGAGATGTTTACGAGGACAATGTAAATACACTCAGAGATGAGATCCTTGCAAAGAACGGATATGACTGCACTTCTTTCGATATAGTCAATGATGAGTTGGATACAGAGCTGTATGATCTGGTAGTTATACCAATGCCGCAGTACGATTTCAGCGCTGCACTTATCGAGAAGCTGAGTGACTTTATGTACAACGATGAGAAGTACGGCAAGAATATACTCTATGTTCCCGATGTAAGTATTACAAATCTTACCAATATCGACGAGTTCCTTGAGGACTGGAAGATCCGCATTGAGCCATGGACTATTGCACAGCCTAACGGAATAGGCGGAGCTATTGAGGATATCACTCTCAATATTTCTGATGAGGAATCTGTGGGAGCTATCCCGAACAAGAGCTTACCGATCGTTGCTCCTTTAGCAAGAGAGATCACAGTGGTGAAGAAGAACAGCGAGTGCGTTGTTAAGGAAGTTCTTAAAGCTCCCAACACTGCTCCTTACAAGCTGCTTTCCGAGGATGCTGATCCGGAATCAAATGAGATAACTGATAGAAATGTAGTTGTAAAATCTACAAAGGAACACGGAGAACAGTTCGATGTATACAGAAGCAATCTCCTCGTAGTGAGCAGCCCTGTAATGTTTGAAAACAGCTTTATCGTTCAGTCCAGCACCTATAACAATGCAAATGTTCTCCTGAACACACTCAACACAATGACAGGCAAGGAGACAGGCGTGGTGATCCCTGAAAAGTCACTTCAGCACGCTGTTATAGCTCCTACTCCAAAGGAGGACAAGGGTATAATCTATATTCTTGTAGCAATACCTGCTATAGTTGCCATTATAGGCTTAGTTGTTCTGATAAGGAGAAGAAATCGATGAATAAACAGCTCAAGGGTATCATCGGTCTTGGCGCAGTCCTCGTCGTTCTCGGCGGTGGACTTGCCGCCCTCAAGCTTACCGATAATTCGGATAAAGACAGCTCCTCCTCATCAGAGTTCACTGAGGAGAGCACTACAAGAGTTTACGGCGAGGGCATCGTTCTCGTTGAGGACAGCACAGCTCAGCCTATAACTCCCGATCAGATACCGCCAGATGATAATGACTGGCATATGCATCCGGCTCAGGGCACTGTAAAGACTGTCGATATCACCAACGAGAACGGTCAGTTCAGTGTTATCCAGGTCGGATATGATGAAACAAAAACAGATGAAGCCGGAAACCCGGTAATGAATTACACTATAAAGGGCTATGAGGATATCAGAATGGATATGTCTCTTGTAGGCACTCTTGTAAATAATATCAACGGCGTTACTGCCGCATCAGTTATCGAAGAGAACTGCAAGGACCTTTCAAAATTCGGCCTTGATGCTCCGGCGATAACTGCCGAAATGACATACGAGGACGGTGTCGTAAGGAAATATTTTATCGGTATAAAAAATCCTGCATCTCCCGGACAGACCTACTTCAAGATCGACGGAAATGATACAGTATATACCGTAAGCGATTCCAAGCTGGCTAATTACTATAAGAATCCTGATGATTTCATAGATTGCCAGATGCTTGAAAAGTCAGCTGACGATAGTGATCCTATAGTGAGAAGCCTTGTTATCGAGCGTGACGATATTGATTACAACATAGTAATAGAATACGGCAAGAACAGCGACGATGCAAATGCAGGCGGCTCTTCCGCAAAGCATGAGCTTATCGAGCCGGTACACGCTTATCTTGCAGTTGAGCGTTCTGAAAGCGTTACAAACGGTATGTTCGGATTTACTGCCGATACTGTCTATGCGGTACACTGCACTGATGATGATATAAAGAACGCAGGCCTTGATGATCCGTACTGCCGTGTGACAATGAAGTGCGACGGCGCTGACGAGCCCTATGTTATGCTCTTCAGTAAGGTATATACTCAGGAAGATGATGAGACTGACCGCAGGACAAATGTTATGTTCGAGGGCGGAAATGTGATCTATTCCGTATCAGAGAGCCTTGTGCCGTGGATAAATGTAATGCCGATAGATATTGCTTCAAGACTTATCTTGACCAGTCAGGTATGGAACATTGACAGTATGGTGTATGAGACTGCTGACGGCCGCAGGGAGGAGTTCAAGATAACTCCGAAGGATGAGAGTATGGTTCGTACAAAAGGCGATTCTGACGACTTCGATGTTACACGAAACGGCAAGCTCATTGACTCTGAGCGCTACAGACGTCTTTATTCCTTCCTCGTACAATCAAACGGTGAGGAATTTGCTCTTGACGCTGAGATACCTTCAGGTAAGCCGATGGTATCTATAGAGTATAACGACTGTTATCTCAATGAGAAGCATACAGTGGAATTCTATGACTATTCAGCTATGAAGACGCTTATCGTTTTTGACGGCAGCCCGAAATTTTATGGTGTAAAATCATATGCTCAGACTCTTGTTGATAATATTGCAAGACTCGATACAAATGAAGATTTCGTTACCACATGGAAATGATGAGGAGCGCATCTGATGGATATGCTGCTCCGGAAACGGAGGACTACTATGAATGACAAGTTTTTTATGTATAAGGGATACCCGCTGGTAAGAAAGGGCAATGAGCTCTATTATGGATATATGTCTGATCCTTTTGTTATCTGGATACAGATCGTTGCTACCAACGATGATAAGTCAGCAAAAAAGGTGAGAGTTATCCAGATGGCTACAAAGGCTGAGGATCCGATGAAGGCTTTCGTGAAGAATACCGAGAAGGAATGCGGCCTTTACGAGGCTCTTGATATCGCAAATGTGTGGCTGGAAAAAGCCCTCGGTAACTGATAAAAAGCTCCTCCGGAAACGGAGGAGTTTTTTAATTCCGAAAAATGTAATGGGATGCCGAGGTGGCATCTCATACAAAAGCAAATACACAGAAAATCGTATGGGCGCACATTGTGCGCCCATAATTGATATCATGTGAGATCTGACTTTTTCACATTATTATATCCTCAAACTTGCCACGGATCGCTTTCACGAGCTCCTGTGGAGAGAGTCTTATCTGCGTACCTATGCGGCCTCCGCTTATATAGAACAGCGGCATTGCCTCGGCAGTATTATGTATCACAGTCATGAACTGCTTTTTCATGCCGATAGGAGTACAGCCTCCACGGACATAGCCTGTGACCTTGGTTATGTCCTTAACATGGAGCAGCTCCACCGACTTTTCGCCCACGCTCTTAGCTGCTTTTTTCAGGTCAAGCTCCAGAGCCACCGGCAGCAGGAAGCAATAATAATTCCCGGTCTTGCCGTGAGCGATAAGTGTCTTGAAGGTCTCATCCAGAGGCTGTCCCAGCTTTTCGGCAGTATGTATACCGTCGATAAACTCCTCGCACTCATAGGTCTGTACTGTATAGTCTATCTTGCTTTTATCAAGGAAACGCATTGCGTTGGTCTTTAACTCTTTTCCCATTACTGCTCCTTATCTCTCGCCATACGGCTGTATACGCAGCCGCAGTAATTCTGGCGGTACAAATTATACTGCTTTGAAAGCTCAATGGAATGTTTATATCCGTCATGCTTTTTGAAATCCGAAAAGAGATACGGCACACCGTACTCCTCTGCGATACGTCCGCCGCACTCGTTTATAAAAGCGCAGTCCTTATGGGGGCTTATCGTCAGTGTAGTAGTGAAGTAATCGCAGCCCAGCTCCTTTGCCTTCAATGCAGATATACGCAGGCGGTGCTCAATACATTTCCGGCAGCGCTCTCCTCTTTCGGGAAGCTCCTCCAGTCCCTTTGCCAGCTCGTAGAACGGCGCAGGATCATATTTTCCCTCCAGCACTTCTATATCCAGTCCCATTTCCCTGACGAGCCTTTTCAGCTCCTCACAGCGGAATTTGTACTCCTCTTCCGGAGCGATATTGGGGTTATAGAAATAGAGGGTTATCCTGAATCTTTCTGCGATATATGTAAGGGTATGGCTGCTGCAAGGCGCACAGCAGGCATGGAGCAGAAGCGAAGGCTTCTCGCCGGAGCGTTCAAGCTCTGCAAGCTTCTCGTCCAGCATTCTCCCGTAATTCACCTTGGGCTGCATTACTGATCCTCAAGGTTTTTCAGAGCTTTCAGCTCATCCTTATTCACTCTTATATTGCCGTCCTTAAGGAGCTTTACCTCGCTCCTGTCAAGGGTAGCAGGCACCTCAGACTTTTCGGTTTTTACCCGGAGCTTACCGGTTATAAGGTTTACGTCCTCGACCTTGCCCTTGTCACCGTCGGGAGTAACTACGATAGCGCCAACCTTAGGAGTTATCTTAAGCAGCTCCTCATAGACATTCTGCTCATTTTTAAGGCAGCACATAAGTCTTCCGCAAGTACCTGAGATCTTTGTGGGATTCAGTGAAAGTCCCTGCTCTTTTGCCATTTTTATTGAAACGGGCTGGAAGTCGCCCATATATCCCTTACAGCAGAATTCTCTTCCGCATATGCCCAGACCGCCAAGGATCTTTGCCTCATCTCTCACGCCTATCTGGCGGAGCTCGATACGTGTGCGGAACACTGCTGCCAGATCTTTTACCAGCTCACGGAAATCTACACGGTTCTCAGCCGTGAAGTAGAACAGCAGCTTGTTGTTATCAAAGGTACACTCAACGTCAACAAGGCTCATCTTAAGCTTGCGGAAAGCGATCTTTTCCTCGCATACAGCGAAGGCTTCCTTCTCACGCTCCTTATTGCGCTCAACGGTCTTGAGGTCTGCCGGAGTAGCTATCCTTATTATAGGCTTGAGAGGAGAGCTTATCTCATTGTCCTCTATCTGTCTGTTGGCAATGACTACTTCGCCGCACTCCACACCTCTTACTGTTTCAACAATGGCATGATCTCCCACATTGGCCTGGATATCTCCCGGTGAGAAGTAGTATATTTTTCCTACGCTTTTAAAGCGCACGCCGACTATTTCTTTCATAAATGCTCCTTTATACTATGCAATTATCAGGTATCCATTATATCCGCACACAGTGAAGCCAGTACCAGCGGCATACTCACATTGCAGTTGATAGCCCTTCTGGCTTTTTCTATATGCATATGCATCCTTGCAGCCTGATAGGCAGTTATCTGCTCTGAAAGCCTTTGTGCGGCCTCCTTGCAGCAGCCTATGGCCTGTGCGGAAGCATCCTTGCCCAGCACGGCTGCATCACGCACCAGCAGGTCGAGCATCGAGAGTATCTCCACTCCCTCGTTCCTGTCACGGCTTGCGGGGAATATAACGGAATTAAGACTGTATTCATCTCTTCTTATTATACTATCTGCAAGGGATTTTGTCAAATCCACCCTGCTGCGAAGGCTCTCATCATTGATATAGTCAAGGCACCTGCCTATATTGCCGTGGAAGCAGCTTACAGCCCTGTTTATATCATCAGGTGCAGCGCCTTTCAGTTCAAGTGCTTCCCTTGCCTCCTCCTCGGTACAGGGAGACACTCCGAAGCAGACGCAGCGTGAGATGATCGTTGCGAGGAAAGCCGATTTGGACTTTGCAGTAAATATAAAGAATGCATAATCCGGCGGCTCTTCTATAAGCTTGAGCAGCTTGTTCTGCGGACGTATATCGAAATTATCACAATCCGTGAAAATGTATACCTTTGCACCGCTGCTGTTATTGGGCTTAACAAAGGCATCAGCAGCCATAGAAGCCACAGTCTCTACAGAGTAGCCTCCCAGCTTTCCGCTGCGCTGAGGGTATATCACATCCGGATTTGCTCCGTCAGCTATTGTACGGCAGGCACTGCACACTCCGCAGGGCTTGCCGTCTTTTTTATCCCTGCACATTATCAGCTTGGCATAATAAGCGGCAATAGTTCTTCTGCCGCTGCCCTTTTCGCCGTAGAGTATAAGGGAATGGGCAGTCCTTCCGCTTTCCGCCATAGCCTCCATAGTGGAGAGCAATTGTTGATTTCCAAAAATTTTATCGTTCATCGTATTTACCTTCATGGGAAAAGTTACGTTTTCACTGATTACTATTTTACCACACTTACGCTTTCAATTCCATACCTTTTGAAAATATTTATACATTCCCGGTTTATTACCTCACCGCTTGCGGCAATGGGTATGGCAGGCGGACAGGGTACCAGCACCGCTCCGCAGATACGGCCCTCCGCCTGTTCAACAGGTATGACCTCCGACTGAGCAAATACTGCTTCTCTTATGCTCATAGCCTTTTCAGGCAGCTTCGGCGCAAAAGCAGCTTTTGCCGGAGCTGTTTTCTCTGACTTCCTGACAGTCGCCAAAACAGCCGCAGAAAGTCCGGCAAAGTCCTCATCCGTACTGAAAGGAGCCATCAGCAGTATCACTGTGTCATGGTCGGCATATTCGCATTCCGTGCCGTTCTCACGGAGCTTCTGAGCAAAGTCGATGCCGTTATATCCGCTTTCTGCCGCTCTTATAGTCACATGGAAGGGATCATCTCCGCTGAACAGGATATCTCCGCTGAATTTTTCACGGAAGGCAGCCAGCCTTTCAAGATTTACTGATATATCACTTCTTATGCTCTCGGCAATATACCTGTTGCACATATCCAGCGACATCATCACCGGATAGGAGGGACTGGTGCTTGCGAAAAGTCCCATAGCCTGTTTCAGCAGAGGGGCATATTCACTGCGGGATGTGTGCAGCATTGCCGCTCCGGTAAGAGCCGGCAGCATTTTATGTGCCGAATCACAGCACATATCTGCTCCGAGAGCAATGGGGTGGATATTTTCAGGCATGAACGCCAGATGAGGACCGTGAGCGTTATCCACGATAAGTTTTGCCCCGTACTTTCTGCAAAGTCTGCTCAGCGCCGGTATGTCTGCAATAACGCCGGTATAGTCCGGAGATGTGACGTACACACAGGCAGGACGCTCATCCGCAGCAAGCAGCCTTTCTATATCCTTCATATCAGCCCTGCCGGAAAGGATACCGCCGTTATAGTCCGGCATAGACCATTCCACATCCATATCAAGGAGAGCTGCGGCGTTCAGGAAGGCTCTGTGAACGTTCCTCAGTGCGATGACACGCCTGCCCTCATTTTTCATTATGGCCAGCATAGCCTGTATGCACAGAGTAGAACCTGCGGCAGAATAGGCTGTTGCGGCAGTTCCGTAAAGCGAGGACATATTTTTCTCGCTCTCTGCGATTATCCCGTCAGCTTCAAACAGGCTGTCTGCACCGCAAATCTCAGTGATATCACATCTGTAAAGTGCTTCAAGTCCGGCTACAGGCGCCCTGCCCTTATGGCCGGGCATATGGACTCTGACAGTTCCTGAGGCCGCATATTTTTTTATATAGTCATAGATAGGAGTATTCATTTTTATTCCTCGATCTTCGTCGGTCAGGCCGTAGCAGAGCGTCCGTCCGGAATGCATCCCGGGTATGCTCTCTGTATTCCAATGCCTGCCGTCTCCGGCTTTTTTATATATAGTATTGCAGTATCCGGAAGATACGGAGCCTTCCCCGGCACATTGCCGCTGATACTGCCTGCTGGGAGATACCCAGCCTTTCGGCTATCTTTACAGTATCCATCCCCTTAAAATAGTATAGCATAATTATTTCCTTTTGTCTCGGTGTAAGCTCATTATTTATTACTTTTAACAGAACTTTTCTCAGTCTCTGCGCCGGCAGCTCATCGCCGTCATAGCCCAGTATGTTCCTTATGCCCTTATCAGCCTCGCCTGAGAATGAATCGGAGTAGCTTTCACGTATTGCCACGTTCTTCCACTCTCCTTGCATAGCCGGTAAGATGTTCCACTATCCCGGCAAGCTCGCCCTGCTCAGTATAGAGCAGGCGTATCCTCCGTTCAAGATCAAGCTCTTGTATACGTGTGGTGTCTCCGTTTTTTCTGAGCATATTCCGTTCCTTTGTTAGCTGATGTATGCGTTCCGCAGCCAGTTCCCGGCTATGCTCATAGTTTCTGATAAGTTCCCTCATCATATGTCCCCCTTTCAGGCAGTATTACGTCG
>LVAK01000164.1 GCA_001604035.1 Clostridiales bacterium Firm_05 | reverse complement strand
GAGCTGTTCATATCCGGAGAGGGCGACCTTGAACCGGAGCTGAAAAGCTATGCCGCAGAAAACGGTCTTGCTGAACGGGTACACTTTCTCGGTTTCCTCTCTGAGAAAGAGCTGCGGCAGGCTTATATGGATTGTGATATATTTGTATTGCCCTCAGTGGCAAGGAGCGAGGCCTTCGGAATAGTCCAGATAGAAGCAATGGCCTGTGGAAAGCCGGTAATAAATACCGCCCTGCCCTCGGGAGTGCCATATGTCAGCCTTGACGGGGAGACCGGCATAACCGTTCCTCCCTCTGATGAAAAAGCTCTTGCAAAGGCGATAAACACTCTCGTATCCGACAGGGAGCTGAGAGAAAGATACGGAAGAGCTGCTGCGGAACGTGTCAGCAGTGAATTCCATGAAAAAGAAGTAATAAAAAGACTTTACAGCGTCTTACGTGAAAGGAGAGCCGGAAAATGAAAGCTCTTATTATTGGCGGAGCCGGATTCGTAGGCGGCTACCTTATAAATGAACTGAGGACATCCGGTGCGGAGGTATGCGCTACCTGTCTCGCAAATGAGACCATATCCGGTGACTGCAATGTTAAAGTTCTCGATATACTTGAGCCTGAAAGCGTTCAGTCAGCTATAGATGAAGAAGCTCCGGATGTGATCTTCCACCTTGCTGCACAGAGCTCCGTGGCACTGTCGTGGAAGCGTCCGCAGCTCACCGCTGATATAAACGTGAAAGGAAGCATAAACGTCCTTGAGGCAGTGAGAAACGCCGCAAAAAAAGACATCCGTCTGATACTCATAGGTTCCGGAGAGGAATACGGCTTCATTCGTGAAGGAGCCTGTCCTATAAGCGAGAACGAGATACTCCGCCCCGGCAATATCTATGCGGCTACAAAGGCCTGTCAGGGAATGCTGGGCGAGATATACTCAAGAGCCTACAAAATGGATATCATAATGGTGAGAGCGTTCAATCATTCCGGCCCGAAGCAGGCTCCCATGTTCGTTATCTCCGACTTCTGCCGGCAGATAGCTGAGATAGAAAAGGGGCTTCATGAGCCTGTCATGTCTGTGGGAAATCTCTCCGCAATGCGTGATTTCACCGATGTAAGGGATGTGGTAAGAGCATACCGCCTCCTTGCAGAAAAGGGCATCAGCGGACAGACCTATAACGTGGGAAGAGGAAAGGCTGTGCCGGTACAGTATATTCTCGATACCGCCCTCAGCTTTTCTGAGACAAAAATAGAAGTAAAGCAGGATCCGGCAAGGATGAGAGCTTCGGATATCCCGATAATAGAGCCGGATGTTTCGCATATACTTGCAGATACCGGCTGGAAGGCTGAGATATCTATGGAACAGACTATAAGGGACACGCTGGACTACTGGCGTTCAACCCTTTGAATAAGACCGTGAGAAAGGAGAGCCGCAATGTCTGATATTAAGCTCACAAAGGAAAAAATGCATACCTTTACAGGCCACGAAAAGCTCAGCGCTCTTAAAGCGCCCGGAAAACTGACTGAGTTCGGCGAGAAGCAGAATGAAGCCAACGAGGCCATTGCTGCAAATGTCAATGCGCTTATCAAGAGGCTCTGTGCCCTTGAAGATCAGCAGGAGAAAAATACGGCGGTCATGAAGAAGCTTGCCGAGGAGCTGGGAGCATTCAAGAAGGAGCTTGACCGTGTAAGGCTGACTGAAAAGCTCAACTCCGGTGCGATAGAACGCCTTGACCGTGCAGTGCGGCTTGCAGAGGGCGATGATGAATAAGCATTCAGTTTGCTTTTATTGAAATAATAAAAACGCCGAAGGCGGCAGGAAATGGGATCCCAAAGAGCCTGCGGTACTTTGGCGGGAAGGTGTGCGAGGAAGGGCAGGCCGGACAGCGAAGCGGCATCCGGACGACCGTTCTGAATTGCTTTCCCCGGCCTGACCAACGAAATGATTTTCTCTGCCTAAAGACGATACAGAGAGGAAATACATTGAATAGCAATATATCCATATTTATATTGTGAAATTTTCAGCAAACTCTTGACTTTAGGTCAAATTTGTTATATCATTATAAAGTGGACAAGAGATGTTCCGAAGCTTGAAATATAGTCCTGAGGGACTGACAACTTTCCGCAAATTCTGACATGGATCAACGGAGATATATGCCGGAAGGCAGAACGTCTCCGTTTTCTTATTTTATACTGAAAGAAGGTGTTATTATGGGTGATCTTGCCGATAAGCTCATGGAAGAGCTTGAATGCCGGACGCCTTTCACAATACCCATATTCGGCGGCATCCCCGTTCCGGAATCATGTATTATGACATGGATAATAATGGCAGTTCTGGTAATAGGCTCAATAATATTTACAAAGACTATGAAGGTAGTCCCGAAGGGCGCACAATGTCTCGTAGAGGGATTCATATGCTGGATGGATAACTTCTTTCTGGAGATACTCGGACCGAAGGGAAAAAAGTACCTGCCGATACTTGAGACTCTCCTGCTCTACATAGGAATATCCAACGTCATCGGACTTTTCGGCCTCAGACCTCCTACAAAGGATCTGGGCGTAACAGCAACTCTTGCAATATTTGCGATACTGCTGATACAGTACAGCGGTATCCGTGAAAAAGGCGCAAAGGGCTGGCTGAAGGGCTTCAAGGAGCCTATGGCCTTCATGCTCCCACTGAATGTGCTGGAGCTTGTCATAAAGCCGCTCTCACTTTGTATGCGACTTTTCGGAAACGTACTGGGTGCATTCGTTATCATGGAGCTTATAAAGCTGATAGTCCCTGTGGGACTCCCGCTGGTATTCAGCTTCTATTTTGATGTATTCGACGGCTGCATACAGGCTTATGTATTTGTGTTCCTGACATCACTGTTCATGTCCGAAGCAATGGAAGAAGAATAAACGCTCTATTTACTGTTCAACAGGAGGTTAAAATATGGGATTGATCGCAATTGGCGCAGGCCTTGCAGTTCTTACAGGTGCCGGCGCAGGTATAGGTATAGGTATAGCAACTTCAAAAGCTGCTGATGCTATCGCAAAGCAGCCTGAAGCAAAGGGAGATATAAACAAGGCGCTCCTCCTTGGATGTGCTCTTGCAGAAGCTACAGCTATCTACGGCTTCGTTATCGCTCTGCTCATCATACTTTTCCTTAAATAAGACAGATCTGGAGGTATATAATTATGGGAATGATCGCATTGGGTGCAGGCCTTGCAGTTCTTACAGGTGCAGGTGCAGGTATTGGTATAGGTATAGCAACATCAAAAGCAGCAGAAGCTATCGCACGTCAGCCCGAGGCTAAAGGCGATATCAACAAAGCACTCCTCCTCGGATGTGCTCTTGCAGAGGCAACAGCTATTTACGGCTTCGTTATCGCTCTGCTCATCATACTTTTCCTTAAATAATACTACTATTCCTAAGAAGGAGGGAAGGATATTATGCTGGATATAAATATCTGGAACTTTATATGGGCAGCAATCAACCTTATACTGCTGTTCATACTTATGAAAATATTCCTTTTCAAGCCCCTCAGAAAAATGATGGACGAGCGTACACGCTCCATTCAGGAGGATATCGATAACGCAAAGCAGTCCCGTGAGGAGGCTGAAGCACTCAAGCAGCAGTATGCTGATGATATCAGTGAGGCTAAGGCTGAGGCTCAGAAGATCCTTATGAAGGCCCATGAGGACGCTGAAGCAGAAAAGGCTGCTATGCTCCGCAGATCTCAGGAGGAGGCAGACCAGATAGTTGCCGACGCCAACAAGGCTATCGAGACAGAGCGCAAGAGAGTTCTTGCACAGGCTCAGACACAGATCGCAGACCTTGCTATAGAAGCAGCTTCAAAGATCATCGGCGAGAACGTGGACGACGAAAAGAACCGCCGCCTCGTTGACAGATTCCTCTCCGAAGAGGAGGGCGGCAAGTAATGAGCGAGATGAACAAGGACTTGCTTAAAGAGCTTATCCGTCTTGAGGTACCACAGGATGACGCTGACGAGACCAGGAACATACTCACTACCTGTGAGGATGTTGAGTCTACTCTCGGCAATCCGCTGGTAACACTGGACGAAAAGAGGAGCATTATAAAGAAGCTCTTCCCCGAAAGCGTACAGAAATTCATGGTCGATGCCGTCAGAGGCGGACAGGCCGGAAATATCACCGCTGTCCTTGAGGAGTATTCCGACTACCTCATCGAGAAGGACGGCAGCATACGTGCGGTCGTGCGCTATGTGACTCCCCTTACAGAGAATCAGCAGGCTGATCTCCGCAAGTTCATAATGGAAAAATTCGTCAAGGATGACGTTATCATAGAATATGTCCATGATCCGGACATAATCGGCGGATTCATCCTCAATGCCGGAGATGTGGAGTACGATAAGAGCTACCGTACAAGCCTCCGCCTTATGAGGGAGAACCTTCACGGCAAGGCTGCTGAATTTGCAGGCCATGCTGATGAAAAGACAATATCTTCCGGTAAGACCGGGGATATCATATCCGTCCTCAAAACGGAGGTAAAGGATTTCGACGTCAAGTCCGGTGCAACTGAGACAGGCTTCGTTACCCGTCTGGGTGATGGTATCGCAACTGTACGTGGTATGAACGCTGTAATGTACGGCGAGCTGGTAGAGTTCGAGACCGGCATCAGAGGTATCGTACAGAACCTTGAAGAGAAGTCCGTTGGCGTAGTTCTCCTGGGAGACGATCACGGCCTCACAGAGGGCTCATCTGTTGTAAGAACAGGCAAGAGAGCCGGTATCGGCGTTAGTGATGCCCTTCTCGGAAGAGTTGTGGATGCTCTCGGTGCTCCTATTGACGGCCTCGGAGCCATCAAGGCTGAGGATTACTTCCCTATCGAGCGTGAAGCGCCCGGCGTTATCGAGCGTAAACCGGTAAATGTTCCGCTCCAGACAGGTATACTTGCAATAGATTCAATGTTCCCTATCGGACGTGGACAGCGTGAGCTCATCATCGGTGACCGCCAGACAGGTAAGACATCTATCGCAATAGATACTATCATAAACCAGAAGGGACAGGACGTTATCTGCGTATACGTGGCTATAGGACAGAAGTCCTCCACAGTTGCACAGGTAGTGGGCACACTGAAAAAGTACGGCGCTATGGACTACTCTGTAGTTGTATGCGCTTCCGCCAGCGATCCTGCACCTTTCCAGTATATATCGCCGTATTCCGGTACGGCTATCGCAGAGTACTTCATGTCCAAGGGCAAGGATGTGCTCATAGTATACGATGACCTTTCAAAGCACGCCGTGGCCTACAGAGCCATGTCGCTGCTTCTCCACAGACCTCCCGGACGTGAGGCCTACCCCGGAGACGTATTCTACCTGCACTCAAGACTTCTTGAGCGTTCAAGCCGTCTTGATGACGAGCACGGCGGCGGTTCACTGACTGCCCTGCCTATAATCGAGACACTTGCAGGCGATATCTCTGCATATATCCCGACAAACGTAATATCGATAACCGACGGACAGATATTCCTTGAGAGCGAGCTCTTCAATTCCGGACTGCGTCCGGCGGTAAACTACGGACTTTCCGTATCCCGTGTTGGCGGTGCTGCACAGACAAAGGCTATGAAGAAGGCTGCCGGAAATCTCCGTATCGACCTTGCTCAGTTCAAGGAAATGGAGATATTCACCCAGTTCTCCTCAGAGCTGGATCAGGCAACTACAGAGCTTCTTGACCACGGTCATATGCTTACAGAGCTTCTGAAGCAGCCGCTGTATAATCCTCTGCCACATCATGAGCAGGTAATACTCCTGTATGCCGCTCAGCATGATCTGTTCAAGGGCATACCGCTGAAGGAGCTCAGGGAGTACCGCACAGAGCTCATGAGCTATATCCGTACATACGGACAGGATATAATCAATGAGATAGACGAGAATAAGGTGCTTACAGACGACCTTATGGAGCGTATCGAGCGGATAGTTACCGCATTTGAGGAATAAGGGGTGATATCATGCCCAACATGAGAGAGATCAGAGAGCGTATCGACAGTATCAAGCAGATACTCAAGATAACCAACGCCATGTACCTTATGTCCTCATCAAAGCTGAAAAAGGCAAG
>LVAK01000163.1 GCA_001604035.1 Clostridiales bacterium Firm_05 | reverse complement strand
ACTATGGCCTGCACAAGACCTGAGGAGACCTGCTTCTGCCAGACCTTTGGCATTGATCCTACAGCTCCCGAGGGAGACTGCGCTGTATGGAGCGACGGTTCATACTACTACTTCAAGGCTAATAATAACAAGGGACAGGCATTTATTGATTCAATAGCATCCATTCTTGAGGAAGGCGATACAGCTGAGCTTGACAAGACTATTGCAAAGACAAAGGAGATCATGGGCAGACTTCCTCTTGCAAAGCTTTCCACAGATAACTTCGGCGGCGACAAGCTCAACGAGTACTTCAACTCTGACAAGTGGGGAGAGCTTTCCGAGAGCTGTCTCGGCTGCGGTACCTGTACCTTTGTTTGTCCTACCTGTCAGTGCTACGATATCAAGGATTTCAAGACCAGCGACGGCATAAGACGTTTCCGCTGCTGGGACTCATGTATGTATTCAGACTTTACGAAAATGGCACACGGAAATCCGAGACTTACACAGCTTGAGCGCTTCCGTCAGAGATTCATGCACAAGCTGGTATACTTCCCGGCAAACAATAACGGCGAATTCGGCTGTGTAGGTTGCGGAAGATGTCTCTCTAAGTGTCCTATATCCATGAATATCGTCAAGGTAATGAAAGCATTGGAGGAAAAGTGATGAACAGTAACGATACATTGATACCCTATGTGGGAGTCGTTACGGATATCCGTATAGATACTCCCGATGTAAAGACCTTCCGTGTGGAGGCTCCCGAGGGCGGAAAGGTATTCGAGCATATGCCCGGACAGTGTGCAATGCTCTCGATCCCCGGAGTAGGCGAGGCTATGTTCTCAATAACATCCTCACCGACAAATAAGGAGTTCATGGAATTCAGCATAAAGAAGTGCGGCTGCCTTACAAGCTGGCTCCACGCAATGGATGTGGGACAGATGATAACCATAAGAGGACCTTACGGCAATGCATTTCCTGTTGAGACAGAGCTGAAGGGCAAGGATCTGCTCTTTATCGCCGGCGGTATCGGACTTGCTCCTCTCCGCTCGGTAATAAACTATGTCCGTGACAACAGAGCAAATTACGGTGATGTACAGATAGTATATGGTTCACGTTCAAAGGATGATCTTGTTGATTATAAGGAGATAATTGACGAGTGGATGAACGATGCAGGTATCGAGGTAAATCTTACTATCGATAATCCGCAGGAGGGCTGGGACGGCCATGTCGGATTCGTTCCCAACTATGTAAAGGAGCTTGATCCCTCAGTAAACAAGACTGTACTTATCTGCGGACCTCCGATAATGATAAAGTTCACTCTTGCAGGTCTTAAGGAGCTTGGTTTCAAGGAGACACAGGTCTACACAACAATGGAGCTCCGGATGAAGTGCGGCGTAGGCAAATGCGGACGCTGCAACATCGGAAACAAGTACGTCTGCAAGGACGGTCCTGTGTTCCGTTTCGACCAGCTTGATGAGCTGCCGGATGAATATTGATGATAAGGAGCTAAGGTAATGGAAAATATGATAAATGTTTACCTGTTCGGCAAGAAGTATCAGGTGCCGGCAGGACTTACTATAATGACCGCAATGGAATATGCCGGCTATGAGCTGGTAAGAGGCTGCGGCTGCCGCAACGGTTTCTGCGGAGCCTGTGCTACTATCTACAGGATAAAGGGCGAATCAGAGCTCCACGGATGTCTTGCCTGTCAGACAGAGGTACAGGAGAATATGTACGTAGCTACACTGCCCTTCTTCCCCCTTGAAAAGAGAGTATACAGCATAGAAGAGATAAAGCCTGACCAGCAGGTGATGATGCAGCTCTATCCTGAGATATACGCCTGCGTGGGATGTAACGCCTGCACAAAGGCCTGCACTCAGGAATTGAACGTTATGCAGTACATAGCCTATGCTCAGAGAGGCGAGTACGACAAGTGTGCCGAGGAGAGTTTTGACTGCGTAATGTGCGGAGTATGTTCCTCACGCTGTCCCGCAGGCATCTCCCATCCTCAGGTGGCAATGCTTGCAAGAAGACTCAACGGAAAGTACATTGCTCCGGAATGTCAGCATCTTGCAGACCGTGTAAACGAGGTCAACGAGGGCATTTACGATGAAAAAATCGCAGAGCTCATGGCAAAGGCAGTTGACAGCGTTCAGGAGCTGAAGGATATGTACAACCACAGAGAGATCGAGAAGTAAGGGGGAGCAGAAATGTATAAGATCGAAAAACTCAATGAGCTTGCCAAGGTAGTCGCAGCCCACAGAGCTGAGAATGCTGCTATGGAGCCAAGAAGAATGACTGCCGAGGAGAAGGACGACCTTCTTGCACACTTCCACCCCGACTATAAGCAGGACGAGTTCACTGTTCTTTCCGCAGGCGTGAACAAGGGCGATAAGGTACCGACACAGCTTGCAGACCTTTTACAGGGCAAGAGCCGTATCGCAGCAGGTGATGTAGATCTCACAAAGCCTGACTACGAGACAGATGTGCTCATCATCGGCGGCGGCGGAGCAGGTGCTTCCGCAGCAATTGAAGCTGATGAGGCCGGAGTAAAGGCAATGATTGTCACAAAGCTCCGTATCGGTGATGCAAATACAATGATGGCTGAGGGAGGAATACAGGCTGCTGACAAGCCCAATGACTCTCCTGCGATACACTTCCTTGATGCTTTCGGCGGCGGACATTTTGCTGCAAAGCCTGAGCTGGTAGCAAAGCTTGTAACAAAGGCGCCCGAAGCTATCCAGTGGCTCAACAAGCTTGGCGTTGAGTTCGACAAGGAAGAGGACGGCACAATGGTGACAACTCACGGCGGCGGTACATCACGCAAGCGTATGCACGCAGCAAAGGACTATTCCGGCGCTGAGATCATGCGTACTCTTCGTGACGAGGTAATAAACAGAGGCATACCTGTAGTTGACTTCACAGCCGCAGTGGAGATCATCCTTGACGAGAACGGAAAAGCTGCCGGAGCAGTTCTCATGAATATGGAGACAAAGGAGCTCCTCGTGGCAAAGGCAAAGACAGTCATCATCGCAACAGGCGGTGCAGGACGTCTTCACTATCAGGGCTTCCCAACATCAAACCACTACGGCGCAACCGCTGACGGACTTATCCTCGGCTACAGAGTAGGCGCAAAGCTGCTTTACGCTGATACACTCCAGTATCATCCAACAGGAACAGGCTATCCCGAGCAGATCTTCGGAGCACTGGTAACTGAGAAGGTACGTTCACTGGGAGCAAAGCTTGTAAATATCGACGGTGAGGTATTCATGCATCCTCTTGAGACACGAGATGTTACAGCAGCTTCAATTATCCGTGAGTGTACAGAGCGCAACAAGGGCGTTGAGACAAATCTCGGCAAGGCACTCTGGCTTGATACTCCAATGATAGAGCTTATTCACGGTGAGGGAACTATCGAGAAGCGTATCCCTGCAATGATGAGAATGTTCGGCAAGTACGGTATAGACATCCGCAAGGAGCCTATCCTTGTATATCCTACACTTCACTACCAGAACGGCGGACTTGATATATCAGACGACTGTGCAACAGGTGTTGAGAATCTCTACGCAGCCGGAGAGGTAGCCGGAGGTATCCATGGCAGAAACAGACTCATGGGCAATTCACTGCTGGATGTTATCGTATTCGGCAGAAACGCAGGAATCCATGCAGCAGCAAAGGCAAAGGATACTGCTGAGCCCAAGGGACTTACTCTGGATCATATCGAGAAGTTCAACAAAGAGCTTTCAGAGGCCGGCGTTGCTGGCGAGACAGCATCACCAATGCTTCTGCCTCACTATGCAAGAAAATCAAAATAATGACTTACGGGACGCAGCTGCGTCCCGATGTCACGTATAATAAAGAAAGAATGAGTGATAGATAATGGAATTATTTGACGGTATACTCAGTATAAAAGGAGTTACCTTCCTTATGATCTCCGTAATGGCAGTAGCTGCGCTGGGATACATTCTTGGAAGAGTGACTATAAAAGGAGTATCTCTCGGAACAGCGGGAGTATTTCTCGTATCTCTTATTTACGGCGGTGTGTTCTACGACAATCTCTCTGATGAAATGGGAGCAGCCTTTGTCAAGAATTCTCTGAAGATCGTTGATAACCTTGGACTTATACTATTCGTATCGGCAGTAGGATTTATTGCCGGTCCGAACTTCTTCAGCAATTTCAAAAAGAACTTCAAATCGTTCGTTGCACTTGCTGTTATAGTAATACTCAGCGGCGGACTTGCCTGTGCCGGATGTATAATGGTTGGCAGGAATTTCACTGATCTTGACAACGATAACTTTACCGCACTTATGTCAGGCATACTTTCCGGAGCGCTGACAAGTACCCCCGGACTTTCCGCTGCAAAGGAAGCAGCAGGCCATGACCTGGAAGAGGCAGTATCAGTCGGCTCAGGTATAGCTTATATATTCGGAGTTATCGGCGTTGTTCTCTTTGTACAGCTCATACCGAAGATATTGAAGGCTGACATGGCTAAGGAGCGTGAGCTTCTCAAGGTCACAGAGAAAAGCAGCAAGGAGATGAAGTCAAGCAAGAAGCTTATAGAAATGGACAGCTTCGGACTTATGCCCTTTGCTCTTGCAGCAGTTATAGGTATAATCTTAGGCTCCTTCAAGTTCAAGAACTTCTCCCTCTCTACAACAGGCGGCTGCCTGCTTGCAACACTTGTATTCGGACATTTCGGCCGTGTAGGCAGAGTGAGCATAATGCCGAAGGATACAACACTGAAAGTTCTCCGTGAGCTCGGCCTTATGTTCTTCCTTATCGGTTCAGGAATAGCCGGCGGAGCAAAGTTTGTAGAGTATTTCAAGCCTGTATACTTTGTATATGGAATGATAATAACTATCGTACCTATGATAATAGGCTTCCTGTTTGCAAAGTATGTTCTGAAGCTTAGCCTGTTGAACAACCTTGGTTCTATAACCGGAGGCATGACCTCAACACCTGCCCTTGGTACACTTATATCAACAGCAGGCACAGAGGATGTTGCAGCTGCATATGCTTCCACATATCCGGCAGCACTTATATCAGTAGTGCTTATTGAGCAATTTATAATAATGCTGTTTTAGCAGTAAGACCGTTCCGTGAGGAACGGTCTTTGTTATTATGCACGATGAATAATGTTGATATTTGTGCAAATATACAAAGTATAGAATAGCTTCGTCTTTTTGGCTCTGTAGATTCACTTGTTATTGAAAGAACGCACAGTTCTGGATGCTCCTTGGAGAATGCCGGCATAATGGAGCTTGTAAATAATTGGAGGGATCATTATGAAAAGATCATTAGCATTTTTACTTTCAATAACACTCATACTCAGCGCAGCATCATGCGGAGTAAGTTCAGGAAATTCATCATCTGGAAGCGGAACAGCTGCAACAGAGAGTGCAGCAGAAGCTGTCAAGCTCACAAATCACATGACTGAAAAAGAGCTCAGCAAAATATCCGTGGGGGAGCTGACTGTCTTTGATCATGAGCAGAAAGAGAAGGAATCCATAGTCCCGGAGGACGGCGTTTACATTGAGCTTTGGACTTATGATGACAATCTTGCGGATTACAAAAAGTATTATGAAGAGTATCCGGAGGATTTCGATGGTATGTCGTTTGAGGAAGCTGTCGAGCTAAATGATAAATACTTTAAAGAATTTCATGGAGGCTTTATCAACGGAGAAAACGTTTTTACATTCAATCTTGATCCGATTATCGGATATGACGGGGGAGAGCTTACGATAGATCAACGGCCGCCTGTATTCAGCATAACTGATGATGGAGAAAACTATTATTATGTGGATGCGGATAAAAACAAGGTCCCCGAAGAAGAGGCTGTCGAAAGACTGACCAGATATTATAATGAGCAGCCAAAGATCACATTTGAGAGTTTTGAAGAGTTCAAGCCCTATATCAAGGAGTGTATAGACCTCAATATGGCTCTTTATCCTATGGAGAACCCGGAATATGAAGATGTATACAGAAAAGAATCCTATGATGAAGTTATAGAGCTTTGGGAGGCCGTTATCGACAAGAGCTATAAGACTCTTCCTGCTGGAACTTCAGATAAATGGTTCGCACAGTTTGATACTCCTGCGGAACCTGTATGGGAGATAGATCATGATAAGGTAGAGGCTATAGCGCCCTACGTCAAGGAGTATAACATCTACGACGAGCAGCTTGATACAAATTTTGTCGTACACGTAACACTTCCGCCTGATTTTGATCCGGAAAAGACTTACCCTGCATATGTTCTCACAGACGCAGTATGGCGCTTCAACAACTGTGCAGATATGCGTAAATCTATGGAGGATGGGAAAGCCGGAGATGTTATCCTGATAAGCATAGGCTATGATTATTCGATCGACGGAGCGGATGATACATATCGTATAAAGTATTTCTGTGACCGCTGCGAGGATTTCCTGAATTTCATTACCGATGACCTTATGCCTTACATGGGAGAGCAGTACAATATCGATTTTGGCAACTCCACGTTCTACGGACATTCTCTTGGCGGAACTTTTGCACATTATGCTGTATTTAATTCTGACAAATATGAAAATCAGCCCTTCAAGAATTACATCATTGGCAGCCCGGCATTCTGGTCACCCGGTTTCCTGCCATATACTGACGGCGAATCCTTCAAGCATGAATACGGCTATTTTGACCGTAACGACAGCTTTGATAAGAATCTCTTCATATGCGGCGGAGCTGATGAGGATCCGGTATACGAGGAATATTACGGCGAGAACGATTCGACACTTGTTGGCATACAGCACCTTATGGAAAGACTTGAAAATAACGGTGTGACTACCGCAGAATGTAAGATATATCCGAATTCTGAGCATTATCAGTTTATTCCGGAAATGCTGGTCGAGACACTGGAGAAATACTATCCGGCAGAATGAAAAAAAACCTGAAAGCATTAAGCTTTCAGGTTTTTTTATCTTTCAAACGCTTTATTAAAAGAGCCAATCTCTATCAGATTTCCCTCGGGATCAGCGATATAGCAGGTTCTCTGGCCCCACGGCTCTGTGGTAGGCTCTAATACAGAATCAGCGCCTTTTTCGATGGCTTTTCTGTATTCGAGATCAACTTCCTCAAAAGTATCCACGTACAAAGCAATCTCGGAATGGCCGTTTAAACCTTTTATGTATTCGTACTTCCGGCTTGTCATTTTCTCAAAATCCTTCCTCCCATAGAGGAGAAAAAGTGTGCCGTCTTTGACAAGATACACATTTGAAGTATCTTCATCCTCTTTTATTTCAAAGCCGAGCACATCTCTGTAGAATCGGATCATTCTGCCCATATCCTCAACAAAAAGTCCGAAGCCGTCTAATCTCATAAGCGCCCCCCCCACGATAGTATTAGAAATTTCTTGCAGTTATGGATCGCATTCAATTGCTTTGCCCTCTTTTACAGAGGCCTGGCAGTCGATATAGCGCTGGTTTGAGCTGCCCCGGAACTTTATCTCCCAGTCATGCTGCGCCTGTATAAACGGGCCGTCTATAAGGTAGTCTGTAACAGAGAGGAGTTCATCCCAGTGATTGCTGTCATTTTTGCCGTTCCAGAGCTGCTCAAAGGTATAGCCGGTATATGTGACAATATTCAGCCCGAGAGCTTTTATCTCACGGCCGAGCTCAGCCAGTACGTGTGCCTGACAGAATGGTTCTCCGCCGCTGAAAGTAACTCCGTCAAGCAGTGGATTTCCTTTTATTTTTTCAAGCAGAACGGATATATCGACCATTTCGCCGCCGTCAAAGGCGTGTGTCTGCGGATTGTGGCAGCCCTCGCAATTGTGTGGACAGCCCTGTGTGAATATTGTAAATCTGATTCCAGGACCGTCAACAATCGAGTCGTTAACAGTTCCGGCTATTCTGAGTTCCATTTTATCACCTTGTTTTTTGCAATTTATTTTGTAGATCAAGCGGGGCAGGGGAAGACGACGTTTGAGCAGAAATGCTTTTCCGGCTGTGGCTTGACATTTTTATAAAAGTAAAGCCGGACAATGCCGGCTTTGTTTATTATACGTTATGCTTTACTCTGTCATGCTCCTCTGAACGCTTACCGTTGTTGAAGCGGTCGAGTGTACCAACGAGATATCCTGTGATACGGCGTATACGGTCGAACGCAACATCGCCTGTATGCTCCTTACGTCCGCAGCACGGGCAGGTGTCGCCAATGATTCCGGTATATCCGCAGCATGGATCACGGTCAACAGGGTGGTTGATAGCACCGTAGCCGATTCCGGACTCCTTCATGCAGCGGACGATCTTTTCAAATGCGGAGAGATTCTCCAGCGGATCGCCGTCGAGCTCGATATAGCTGATGTGACCTGCATTGGTCAAAGCATGATAAGGAGCTTCGATCTTGATCTTCTCAAAAGCGCTGATAGGATAGTAAACCGGAACATGGAATGAGTTAGTGTAGTAATCACGATCAGTAACACCCTCGATAATTCCGTATTTCTTAGCGTCCATACGTACAAAACGCCCGGAAAGACCTTCTGCCGGAGTAGCCAGCAGTGAGAAGTTGAGACCAGTTCTTTTAGCCTCTTCATCAAGGCGCTGTCTCATGGAAGTGATTATCTCGATACCGAGCTCACGGGCTTCCTCACTTTCACCGTGATGAGCACCGATGAGAGCCTTGAGACATTCAGCGAGACCGATGAAGCCCACAGAAAGTGTACCGTGCTTGAGCACCTCACCGATAGTATCATCAGGTGAGAGCTTATCAGAATCGATCCATATGCCTTGTCCCATAAGGAACGGGAAGTTGCGGACTCTCTTCTGACACTGGATGCGGAAGCGGTGCATGAGCTGATCTATAGCCAGATCCATCATAGCCTCAAGCTTTTCAAAGAAAAGACCAACGTTGTGGTCTGACTTGATAGCCAGTCTTGGCAGGTTGATGGAAGTGAAGCTGAGGTTGCCTCTTCCTGTTACGATCTCTCTTGAAGGATCGTAGTTATTGCCTATAACTCGTGTACGGCAGCCCATGTAAGCGATCTCTGTATCGGGATTGCCCTCCTTGTAGTACTGGAGGTTGTACGGAGCGTCGATAAACGAGAAATTCGGGAAAAGTCTCTTTGCGGAGACTCTGCAGGCGAGCTTGAACAGATCATAGTTAGGATCTGTAGGGTTGTAGTTGATACCGTCCTTGATCTTGAAAATATGTATCGGGAAGATAGGAGTCTCACCGTTTCCGAGACCTGCTTCCTGAGCGAGGAGGACGTTCTTTATGACCATTCTGCCTTCGGGAGATGTATCAGTACCATAGTTTATGGAGCTGAAGGGAGTCTGAGCTCCGGCACGGCTGTTCATAGTATTCAGGTTGTGGATGAGTGCCTCCATAGCCTGATATGTAGCCCTGTCAGTTTCCTTCTCGGCATTCTTCTTAGCGAATGCCTGTATCTTCTCTGCTGTGTCCTTGTCAACATAGTTGAGAAGAAGTTCCATTTCCTTTTCAGCATATCCGTTGTTATCAGCAAGAACAGGCTTAAGACCATATTCCTCAAGGAGAGTCTTTTTTATGGAAGCTGTTACCTCATCCTCATTCTCAACTCCTCCGATGAGTGAGAGCGCTCTTGCTACATTGCGGATATATCTTGCGGCATAGGTCTTTTTTACACCGTCTGCCATAGCATAATCAAAAGTAGGGATACTCTGACCGCCGTGCTGGTCGTTCTGATTTGACTGGATAGCGATACAAGCCAATGCTGAATAGCTGGAAATGTCGTTTGGTTCACGGAGATAACCATGTCCGGTAGAAAATCCGTTAGTAAACAGCTTCTTCAGATCTATCTGTGCACAGGTCGTAGTAAGCGTATAGAAATCCAGGTCGTGTATATGGATGTCGCCGTTGATATGAGCCTTTGCGTGTGCAGGCTCAAGAACGTACATCTCATAGTATTCCTTAGCTGATACGGAGCCGTACTTGAGCATAGTGCCCATTGCGGTATCACCGTCTATATTAGCGTTTTCACGTTTGATGTCACTGTCCTTTGCGGGGCTGAATGTGAGCTCGTTGAGTACGCACATAAGATTGGTCTTCATCTCACGTGAGCGTGTGCGCTCGTAACGGTAGAGAATATAAGCCTTGGCTGTCTGTGCATGACCTTTTTCAATGAGTATCTTTTCTACCAGGTCCTGGATTTCCTCAACAGTAGGTACCTTGCCCGGGTTCTGCTCCTCATAGACCTTACAAACCTCTACGGCAACATCCATGGCAACATTGAAATCCGTACCGCCACGGGCCTGCGCCGCTTTGAAGATAGCGTTTGCTATCTTTTCTATATTAAAAGGAACTTTTCTTCCGTCTCTTTTAATAATGTGAATTATCATTTCTGCACTTTACCTCCAACCACAATATATTGTATCTCCTTCTCTATTCACATATATTAGTATAGACCAAAAATGCTCTAAAGTCAATTGTACAATTTAATGAATAGAACCGGGCACAAATGCTTCTGATTGTGTGAAATGTGCATATATCTTTTAAAAAAATGGTTTTTGGCTATGTTTCGTTCCTGCTCGTTAACAGTCTGTCAATAAAATACCGCACCACAATATATTGTGGTGCGGGCATATTATGCAGTATGGGTTCTGATATAGTCACTGAGAGCTTTGTAAGCGGCATCGCTGAGCTTGCCGTTCTCTGCGTCCCAGTATTCCTCACTGAGCTTGCCTTCTGCGGATTTGAGTGCGGTGTTGGTATCGATGCAGTATACACCGATATCTCTTGCCATTGCCAGGAGCTTACCGTTGTAGAGATTGATCTTCTCGTTTGTAACAGATTCGGTATCATAAGCGGCCGGCGGGAGCTGCATAACATAGAGCTTTGTATCCGGAAGATAGCTGTGGATATTTGTCACAAGCTGGGTATATGCGGCAACCATGTCATCTACCTCGGAAGAGCCGATATCGCTTCCGAGCATGATATAAAGGTTAGCAGGCTTCTTGAGCTGCATTACCTGATATACGGTAACTGTACCGTAGTTTGATTCCACATTCACATCGTTGCAGGCGACCGCATTAAGCTCTGCGTTGCCGATAACGTCCTTAAAGGCGGTGTGGCTGCCCATTTCAAGCAGTGTAGAATCAGTAACGAGGCAGCAGCCGTCAAAATACTCTTCATCCACAGCGCTGGATTGTGGGACAGGATTTACGATATCAGGCTTTTCGGCAGGAGCCGTAGCTTCAGAGGAAGGCTGAACGTCTTCTCCTTCGGAAGCAGCTTCTGTAGCCTGTTCCTGAACGACAATCTTGTCATCGGAATCGTCGAGAAAATCGTCATTTGTATTGGCTGCGATCATATACAGAGCAAAGCATCCTGCAAATGAAAGAGCGAATATGAGGATGAGGATACCGAAGTTGAATCTTATCTTCGGTCTTCCTCTTTTTTTATTTGAAATACGGTGGATCGTTCCTTTTTTTTCCATAAGAACTCCTTGAAAAATTTTTGCCGGCAAAAAAGCCATCTTTTATATTATAACCTTATTCTTTCCGCTTTGCAAGTAGTTTTTGATTTTTTGTGCAGAATTTTATTATGTCAAAATATATACTCTTGCATTTCTTCTGAAAATAAGTTATAATGGTACTATACCATTACAGGGAGATGAGTTTATGATCTGCGGTTTCTGCGGCAAGCCTATGTTACAGGGCGATTTCAAAATAGAGATCCACAGCACGGATAAGGGGATATATAAGTCATATCCGGTCTCTGTTTTCTATCAGGGAGACAAGCAGCTTTGCGAAACGCCTCTCGACAGGACACTCGGCTTCTATTGCCCGGAGTGCGGCGCTATGGCAGGTATTTTCCGATATACCAAGCCTGTCAATTTCGCCGGCAGCTTCAACGCTGACCTTGACGATAAGGTAGACGTTCTGCCCAGAAAGAAATGTCCGGAATGCGACTGCGAAATGGATATAGATTATCCTCGCTGCCCGGAATGCGGATTTGAGTTCTTCAGTATTTGAAAGGAATGCTTATGGATATTGATAACAATAAGCGGCATTACTTGATTGATTACGAAAATGTTCATCAGACTGGTTTTGAAGGTATCGAAAAACTTTCCTCAGATGATTTCGTAACTATTTTTTACACTCAAAATGCAAATACATTGTCATTTGAACTGCATCAAGCACTCATTAATTGTAAAGCGAAAGTAAGCATAGTTAAAGTCGATAACAGCAGTAAAAATGCTCTTGATTTTCAGCTTTCAAGCTATCTTGGATTCCTCATAAGCAATACCGAGAGATTGGATATACATATAATAAGTAACGATAAAGGTTTTGAATGTCTACGAACTTTTTGGGCTGAACGAGGATATAAAATAAAGATATCCTCAGATATTTCAGGCAAAGTTCAACAAATGCTCCCAGCTGTAATAAAACAGGATATGAAGAAAAATGACTCGCAAAAACCTGATTCAAAGTTTATGAATGCGGTAGGTGTTCTTAAACTTAAACAAGATGATTGTAACAAATTATATAATATTTTTATATCTAATTCAAAAACTAAAGATGTTTCAAAAAGGAAACAGAATATAAGCAACGCAATTAATAAAACATTTGGTGGAGAAAAAACAAAAAAGTATTATAAAGTAATTAAGCCGCTCATTAAATAGCGGTCAATTATACAACGGAGGTTATATTATGACTTACAAAGAAAGCTTCATTAAATTCATGGTGGACTGCGGAGTTCTCACATTTGGTGAGTTCACACTGAAAAGCGGAAGAAAGGCTCCGTATTTCATCAACTGCGGAAACTACAAGACCGGCGCCCAGCTTGCAAAGCTTGGCGAGTATTATGCAGAGTGCATCCATGAGAACAATATCCCTGTAGAGACACTCTTTGGACCTGCTTACAAGGGAATTCCGCTGGCTGTATCAGCAGTTGTTGCCCTCAGCAATAAATTTGGCATCGACGTATCCTACTGCTTTGACCGTAAGGAAGCAAAGGATCACGGTGAAGGCGGAATGTTTGTGGGCAAGACGCTCACAGACGGGGAGAAGGTCGTTATTATCGATGATGTAATGACATCCGGAAAGGCTCTTCGTGAGTCTATGCCTAAGCTCAAGAGCGCAGCAGATGTAAACGTGACCGGCATGGTAATTACAGTTGACCGTATGGAAAAGGGAACTGGTGAGCTTTCAGCCGTTCAGGAAGTAAAGCGTGACTTTGGAGTAACGGTATATCCTATCGTGACTATGGAAGATATTATCGACGCTATCAGAAATGATATCGTTCCCGGCAAGGAATATCTTGACAAGATGCTCGAATACAGAAACACATACGGCATCTGAGAAAGATAGCTCTGTGATACAAACAAAAAGCCTGAAAGCAGCTAAGCTTTCAGGCTTTAAAAATAATCAGATGAGAAAAGGGTAAAAAAATCCGCCTTGCCGTCATATAGTGAATGAAACCCGCACGCAGCAGGTGGGTAAACGCCCGAGTGTTTCTCGCTCCCTTCTTCCCGTGGGGAGGTCTGCAGTCCGCATCCGGAGCTGAATTCCCTAATAAAATGTGTTGGATCAAATGAACTATAATTCACCGAACAAGGCAGAATATTTATTTGTTGATATTATTATATCACAACTTTTCAAAAAAATCAAGAGTTTTTTATGTAAAATTATGAAAATTTAGCGAAAATTTTCCGGGATCAGAGTTCACCCTCAAGTGCTTCCTGCATACGCTCCATAAAAAAGGCGGATACACGGTCGAATTCATCATCGTCATCGATAGACGCAAGGATCTCTTCGCCATCCTCTTCTACGCACTTCAGTATAACGAGATCACAGTCTTCGCTGAGAAAGTCCTCGCCCTCCACAGCTGGTATCATTGCATAATACTGCTCGCCGTCCAGCTCGGCAGCATCGATGAGCTCAAAATTCTTTTTGTTGCCCTCATCATCTATAAGCTCAAAAAGCTCAGGTGTGTATTCGTTCATTTCTGACATAGTTTACTCCATTCCGGCGTTGCGCCATGTTATAAAAATATTATACACTATAATAGTGAAAAAAGCAAGTAGAAATAATATCCGGCTCTTTTATTGGACAAGATATACAATTGAAGCTTCTGCGGATTGTTACAACTGCCGAAATAAACTAAAATCTATCAAAAGTATATAAAATACTATTGACTTCTTACAAAAGATGTGGTAATATATAATCAAGGAAAGGGAAAGAACCAAAGGCAAGAGCCGGAGGTGTTTCCCAGAGCTGAATTTACTTGGACTGAGGCTCAGGCCTCAATGTAAATGATACTATGCGGAAGGGAGAGTGAGTCCAATGGAAGGAAGCTTGATTCAGCAGCGTGAAGCCGGCGGGCTTGCTGAGTAATTGGATCTTTGAAAGAGGGAATAAAGGCTGCGAGCTTGTTCCGTTGATTGAAGTTTCAAGTATGTTGATCCGATTATAAGGCTGACGTATTGCTGATTGGAAACGGCTTCATGTCTAAACTCAATTTGGATACAGGATTATCTGAAATTTCGACAATGAGTCTTTAGATATATTGCTAAAATTTTAGTGAAAAGGTTGAGTCCAATGAGAATTTAGGTATTTACTTTATGATATTGCAATGCTCATGCCGGAGCAGACTGCTTCGGGCGGAATGTGAGTAAATACAATTTATAGGTGATTCCAATGGGAAAAAAGTAAAGCTAATAATTACTTCTGTATTAAGGAATGATGTACTATGATGAAAATGAGGTACAGATTAGAATTCTGAATTGAAAGGAATGAGTCCAAAGGGTAATTTAGCGAAGTGATGAAAGTCGCTTTTACAATTGAATACTATAATAGCCCCGGAGGTCTACCGGGGCTTTTTATTGCTATTTTATAGAATCGAGGAGCTTCTTCCTGTAAAGGAGAGCGGACTGCTCCTGCTTGTTGTCGCCGAACTCATAGTATACTCTGTCCCTGAGAGCATCCGGAAGATACTGCTGCTTTACGTAATGATTCGGAAAATCGTGGGGATAAAGGTAGTGCTGTCCGACAACTTCTGCACCTTTTCCATCAAAGTGTTTGTTTTGCAGATGGCGTGGGAAGTCAAGAGCGTCCGACTTTTTAACATCCTCTATCGCAGCGTCGATGGCCATGCAGGCACTGTTTGACTTCGGAGCAGTGGCGAGCAGGATAGTTGCCTCTGCGATTGGCAGCTTTGCCTCAGGAAGTCCCAGTTGGAGAGCTGAATCCACACAGGCTTTGGTGACGACAATTGCTTGCGGATAGGCAAGTCCCACGTCTTCTGAGGCTATGCACAGAAGTCTCCGGCAGAGAGAGATTATATCTCCGGCCTCGATAAGACGAGCGGCATAGTGCAGGGCGGCGTTCTCGTCTGACCCACGAACAGATTTGTGAAAGGCGGAGAGGATATCGTAGTGCTGATCTCCGTCACGGTCATATCGCATATTGCTGCGCTGAGCGAGTATTTTCAGTGACTCCTCAGTAACGGTTACCTTTCCGTCGGAGGGCTCGCCGCAGATGACAGCCAGCTCGGCAGTGTTCATAGCCTTGCGGACATCACCTCCGCAGCTAAAGGCGATTGTCCTGAGGATATCATCGTCTGCAAGAACCTCATAGCCGTTTTCTTCGGAAATGATGTGGAATGCACGGCGTATAGCCGGTATGAGCTGATCTGCTGACACAGGCTTGAACTCGAAAACGGTGCTACGGCTTATTACGGCGTTGTACACGGAAAAATATGGATTTTCAGTGGTTGAAGCGATAAGGGTGATGTCGCCGTTTTCTATGTATTCAAGGAGGCTCTGTTGCTGTTTTTTATTGAGATATTGTATCTCGTCAAGATACAGTAGAATCCCGTTTTCGCTGCCGAATGTACCAATGTCAGCTACCACGTCCTTGATGTCAGAAATGGATGCATTAGTGCCGTTGAGTTTATAGAGAGACATTCCGCAGTTTTCAGCTATGATGCGGGCAACGGTGGTCTTTCCCACACCGGATGGACCGTAGAAGATCATATTCGGAACTGTACCGCTGTCGATGATTTTTCTCAGCGGTTTTCCTTCTGCGAGGATATGCTCCTGTCCGACCACGTCGGCAAGAGTTTTCGGACGTATTTTATCTGCAAGAGGTGCGGACATAGTTATCCTCCTAATTTTGATTTGTGTCTGACGAAAGGTCGAGAACCATAAATACGTCAGCTTTCTGATTATTATTATAGCGCTCGGTGTCCTTGAAGCCAAAACGGCGGTAAAGTCTGAGTGCATTTGTGCTTGTGGACATTGAATCAAGGAACATACGGCTGTACCCATGGGATGCAGCATAGCTAACTGCATTTGTGAGAAGTTTATATCCGAGGCGGTGGCCTTGATAGCTTTGATATAGGTAAAGAGATTTTAGCTCACAGTCTGTATCACTCAGCCTTTTTACTGCGACAGTACCGATAAGCT
>LVAK01000162.1 GCA_001604035.1 Clostridiales bacterium Firm_05 | reverse complement strand
CCCATTCCTATGGCATCACAGGCTGAGGCAACTACACCGTTCTTGCTTGCGAACATCTCAGCTCTGCCGAAGATTATGCAGTTAACAGTGATGAGAGTCAGATATATGCCGAGGCTGTCATACAGGTCAGGCACAAAGCCCTCCAGCAGGAAGCCTATGAGAGTAACAAAGCTTGCTATGATAACTATGAAAGAAGGGATACGCACCTTGTCCGGTATCACCTTTCTCAGTGCGGATATAACGATGTTTGAGCCGAGGAGCACGAACGTTGTAGCAAGGCCCATACCGATACCGTTCTTCGCCTGAGTTGTTACTGCAAGAGTAGGACACATTCCCAGCAGCATTACCAGCGTTGGGTTTTCTTTGATTATTCCCTTTGTCAGCTCATGTCCGAGGGACATTTTCTTATCTGCCACTGAGTATCGCCTCCTTGTTCTCATTATATACATCCATTGCGACAGCAACGGCCTTTCTCATTCCCTTTGAGGAGAATGTCGCTCCGCTTATAGCATCAACATCCTCCGGAGCCTCGGTTATGCCTATGAACTGCTTGCGGAAGGACTCGATATCTCTTACCTTTGAGCCCAGACCGGGAGTCTCGCCAAGGGCTACAAAGTCGATACCGGAAAGAGCTCCGTTCTCATCGATACCCACAAGGATATTGATACCGCCCTTTGAGTAGCCGTCAGTCACTACCTGGATAGCAGTCTTTCCGTCAGAGGTAACTGCTATGGCCTGAACCTCATCTTTTCCGAAATTGTCATCAATGAGCTTGCTGTCGCACTCGCCGAAGAGTGCCTCTACGCTTTCATTGAACTTGTTCTCCTTCTGCTCTGATATCCTGTCCTTTGTGAGCTCGTGGGAGAATACCAGCAGAACGGCTGAGATGACACAAATCAGCGTCAGAACAACTGACGGCAAAACCTTATCCTTCATTCTTCTCAGCCTCCTTTGCGCCGAATACCTTTGTGCGGGTAAGCTGTTCGATATATGGGGTAAGCACATTCATAAGAAGTATGGAGAAAGATACTCCCTCAGGATATGAGCCGAAATGACGTATAACAAATGTTATGATACCGCAGCCAAGTCCGAATACTATCTTTCCCTTCGTGGTTATGGGAGTTGTAGCGTAGTCCGTAGCCATGAAGAATGCTCCGAGGAACACGCCTCCTGCGAGGATATGATAAAGTGGATCCCCGCCGGATATCGCTGTCAGGAGTGCAAGAGCACCGATAAATGATACCGGAGCAGCAAGGGAGATTATCTTTCTTGCCGCAAGATAAAGTCCGCCGATAAGCAGTGCCAGAGCGCAGGTCTCTCCGAGACATCCGCCTGTATTTCCGAGGAAGAGGTCAAGATATGATGGTACATCTCCGCCCTTGCTCTCAAGTACGAGAGGAGTTGCAGAGGAAACTGCGTCATAGTCATAGTCCTGAGCCTTTATCCAGTTGGTCATTGCTCCCGGGAAGGAGACCATAAGAACTATTCTTGCAGTTATAGCCGGATTTGCAAAGTTCTGTCCCAGTCCGCCAAAGAGCTGCTTAACAATGACTATAGCCACAAAGCAGCCTATGACCGCCATCCAGTAGGGCAGAGTTACGGGCAGGTTCATTGCAAGTATTATTCCGGTAACAACTGCGGAAAGGTCTGTGATAGTATTTGTCTTTTTCATAAGTCTGCGTGAGCCGTACTCAAATATCATACAGCTTGCGATACAGACTGCGGTGAGGGTAAGTGCCCTCCAGCCGAACATGAATATGCCGACTCCCAGCGCCGGGAGAAGTGCTATGATTACGTTCAGCATTATGGTGGTAGTTTTTACATAGTTTTCATCGTGCGGAGACGGTGAAACGATAAGCTTGTTCATTGGCTGCCTCCTCACTTTCTCGGTATAAGAGCCTTGGCAAGCTGATTTGTCTCCGCAAGCTTTCTGTTTGCCGGACAGACATAGGTACAGCTTCCGCAGTTCATGCACAGCATGACCTTCAGCGTTTTCAGCTCTTCGATATTCTTTATTTTGTATGCCCTGTCGATATCAGCTGGCATAAGTCCCATAGGACAGACTCTTACACAGCGTCCGCAGCGTATGCAGGCAGAGGTCTTTCGCTCGTCATATGTCTTTATCGCCAGCAGGGCGTTTGAGGTCTTGACTACAGGCATATCCACATCAGGTATGCTCATTCCCATCATAGGACCTCCGCCGATAAGCTTCTTTACAGATTCCATGTCGGTCTTGCAGAACTCCATTACCTCACGGAAGGAGGTGCCGATAACGACTCTAACATTCTTAGGCTCACCCACTGCATTTCCGTCAACGGTAAGTCTCCTTGTCACAAGGGGCATACCTGTCTGGAAATAGCGGTAAAGGAAGCCTACAGTTGATATATTGATAACGATAACGCCCTGATCCGCAGGCAGCTCGCCCTCTTTGACTATCCTTCCGGTAGAGTTGTAGATTATAACTTTCTCAGCTCCCTGGGGATAGCTTGACGGAAGAGTAACTATATCGATAGTATCATCATTCTTAGCCATTTCAGTGAAGTTCTTTATGGCCTCCGGCTTGTTTGCCTCGATAGCAAGCTTTGCCATTTTTATGCCCAGCATGGACTTCACAAGGTTGATACCGCCGATGATATCATCAGGACACTCTATCATCTCCCTGTAATCGGCAGTGATATAGGGCTCACACTCGGCAGCGTTGATGATAAGGGTATCTATCTGCTGCTTTGGATTGAGCTTTATATGTGTCGGGAAGCCTGCTCCTCCAAGTCCGCAGGAACCGCTCTCCCTGACAGCCTTGATGAAGCTTTCCTTATCAGTAACTGCCGGCTGCTTTACCTCCTCAGATACAGTCTGGAGACCGTCTGTCTCTATCTCAACTGCTTTGCACACAGCTCCCATTGCTGTGCGGTAATCGGTGACAGCAGTCACCTTTCCGGACACGCCCGAGTGTACCGGAACGCTGAACGGAACGTCGGTTTCGCCTATCTTCTGTCCGACAGTGACCATATCCCCAGCCTTTACAAGCGGCTGACATGGTGCTCCCATGTGCATGGACATGGGTATCCTCACCTTTGAAGGAAGAGGCATTTCTACAGTCTGGCTGTTTTCCGTATTCTTACGGTGCTTAAGCCTTATACCGTTAAGTTTTCTCATGCTTTTCTCCTTATTTTCAAGATCGTATATAACTTATGATGATGTCTGTAATTATATGTTCTGAAAACACACGCTATACGTTTTATTATAACATAATCCCGGAAATATTACAATACCTTATACTGAAAAAATTCACCATTTTTCTTCAAACTTGTTGGCAAATATCATACATAAAAAAGCACTGCCTTTTAAAGGCAGTGCCCGATATCAGTTATCTGACAAATCGTATGGCGGTTCTTCATTTGAAAGCGCAAGCTCGATCACCTTTCCGTAAAAACCGGCCGGATTAAGCAGCACCTTTTCTCCCAGCATCTTAGCCTGTGCAAGATCGGGGGCATACAGCTTCAGATCCATAAGATCGTCGCCTGTATCTATGCAGCGTATATGGGTATAGTATCCCTTCTCCAGCGGGATATACTCTATTTTCAGATCCTGCTCCGCCTTTACTCTGGCAAAGTACCTCAGTGCGGCAAGCACCAGCTTGTCACGGTAGGACTTGGGCGCATAGCTTTTGAGCTGTCTCGCACACTCCCTGCCCTTCTCCTCAAGGATATAGCACTCCTTGCCGTCATCCTCGGTCTCAACAGAAATAAGTCCGTTTTTTATAAGATAGTCGATAGAGTCCTGATAGTAGAAATAGTTCACGACCTCTGTACCGATAGCAATATCGTAAAGCTGCTCGGTCTCTACAGGTCTGTCTATTTTATACAGAAGATAGCACAGAAGGATATTCAGCGTGGGGACGTCCTTTATCTCCACATCTGCTCTCTCGGCCATTTTCATTATATTTTCGTCATGCATAAGATCACCTTAACAGAAATTTGGATAGTCCATCATATGTGAGAGCAGGGCAATATTCACCGCTGCCTCAACACAGGGTACAAGTCCCGGCACAAGGCAGGCCTCATAGCCGTCCTTGCCCTCAATCGTACTGTTGGTCATATCGTGATAGTCAACTGTATCCTGAGCCTTTGCGATAGTGGGCGCAGGCTTTACTGCCACGTTCAGCGTTATCGGCATACCGGATGATATACCGCCGAGAATGCCGCCGTGATTATTGGTCTTTGTGACCACATGACCGTGGTCGTCCACATAGAACGGATCGTTGTTCTGGCTGCCTATCATCTTTGCAGCACCGAAGCCTATGCCGAATTCAAGTCCGGTAACACCAGGGATACCGAAGATGAGCTGAGCGATATTGTTTTTCAGGCCGTCGAATATAGGGGAGCCTATGCCTGCCGGAACATTGACTGCGGCACATTCAATTATACCGCCAAGGGATTCCCCTGCCTCACGGGCAAGATCTATATCCTCCTGCATCATCCAGCCCTTTCGGTCGTTGATAACGGGAAAGTCCTTTACTCTTACGCTGAGAACTCCGTCTCTTGTGATATTCACAGGATCAAAGGGATTATCCTTTGTATTGTGTATCTGATTGATATGAGCACCAACATATATCCCCCGGCGCTCAAGGATCTGACCGCAGATCGCTCCTGCAAAGCAAAGCGGAGCTGTCAGGCGCTC
>LVAK01000016.1 GCA_001604035.1 Clostridiales bacterium Firm_05 | reverse complement strand
GGCTGCCCGGCACCTGATAACAATATGGGCGCAGGCACAGTATGGGACGAGATGCGTCAGAGCATAATCCCATTTGTTGAGAAGAAGTATTCCACATATGCCAAGTCCACATCAGAGGCTGACTTGAAGGCTTCAAGATATCACCGTGCATACGGCGGATTCTCAATGGGCGGTGGTTCAACATGGAATATGTTCATCAACAACCTTGACATCTGTGCATACTATATGCCGCTTTCAGGACATTGCTGGGGCGGTCTCACAGGTCTTCAGAATGCGATAGACAAGTTCGGCTTCAAGAAGAACGAGTACTTCATCTTTGCTGCAACCGGCAACAAGGATCTGGCATACAACAATATGCTGGGACTCATCAATCCGCTGAAGCAGGATACAAAGCGCTTTACTGACACATCAGATTTCTCCAAGGGCAACTTCTACTTCTTAGTTGCTGACGGCAGAGATCACTGGTGGGGACACGTAAGACACTATATCTACGATGCACTTCCCTATTTCTTCCACGAGGGACAGTGAACGTATAAAAAATACTTTTTAGGGTTAAAATAAGCCGGCAGTTTATATACTGCCGGCTTTAATTATATAAAAGAACAAAAAGACCGGCAGGATCAACTGCCGGCCCTGAATATTACCACGTTATAGATGAATGGCTATGAATGTAGAATTCCTCCTGAATTGGCTGCCATGCCTTGACCTTTGGCGGAAAGAGAGAATCATAACGCTCAACTTCCTCTTCGTTATCGCAGGGAGCATCAGCATTATTCTGATAGTACACCCATTTTCTGCCGTCAAGTGCGCCTGCTTTTAGTTCCTTAACGAGGAGTGCAGCAGGGTAACAGTCATTTTCGAGACTGACGTTAAACTTCTTGCAGCTCTTATATCCACGGGCAACGTAATTATCAGGATTGCCGAAATTGATAACGGTATCATATCCCATTTCGACAGCCTTTGCAAATGTGTACTCAAGCAACATTTTACTCAAGCCTTTTCGCTGAAATTCCGGAAGTACGCATATCGGTCCCATAGTGAGGACAGGCTTTTCAGAGCCATTCTCATCGATGAGCTTTGATACAGAGTACATAACGCTGCCAACTGTTTTGCCCTTATATTCGACAACATAGTCAAGCTCAGGAATAAAAGCCTCATGCTGTCTTAGAACGTGCATGAAATAATGCTCACTGCATCCGGGAAAGCT
This sequence comes from Clostridiales bacterium Firm_05, assembly GCA_001604035.1. GTDB lineage: Bacteria > Bacillota > Clostridia > Oscillospirales > Ruminococcaceae > Ruminococcus. The sequence continues at coordinate 25,582 of LVAK01000016.1, read as the reverse complement.
CAGATTCCAGAAAGCTTCACGGGCGAGATTTTCAACTTCATAATAGTCATTTTTTGTTTCCAAACGGATAATAAAGTCATTTTTATTCATTTTTTAATTCCTCCTGAAATGGTTGACGGGACACGGGAGGCTTGTGTGAGATAGTATTCGCAAACCTTCCCGTTTACGCTGCTATCTCAGTTCTGTTATTATTTTTCAAACAACGATCTCCTTAGAATATAGTACATAAAACATTTTGGCTTTATGCTGTATTGATTATATCATAATAAATAAGTATTTGTCAAGTTTTATCGACACAAAAGGCTGATATATCCGTGTTATTATCGGCTGCGGCATTATGGTCTGCTTATAGTTATAGGCTATAGGTAATCATAAACCTTTCGTATTGGACAAATGCCTATAGGTATGGTATGATATGTACAGAGAAAAACACAGGGAGTGAAAACATGAGATACTTGTACAGATATATCACCAACTCAGAGCGAATGCGATGTTGCTGAGTATCAACTCTAAAAACGAAATCAATCAATACTAAATCAATGATCTGAAAGGTGATAAATATGAAAAATATAAAAAAGATAATTCCGGTAATTACAGCACTTTCTCTTTTAACAGGATGTGCAGGACTTAACAACAGCTCTTCCTCAACTTCAACTGCAAGTGACGGAAGTACGATCGAGAAGAGCAATATAAACATTGGCTACCTCAATTCAACAGCTCATCTTCTTGCATTTGTTGCAAAGGAAGAAGGATATTTCAGTGAGGAAGGACTTAATGTTGAACTCACTCAGTTCTCCAGCGCAGCCGAGCTTGTTAACGGACTTGAATCCGATAAGCTGGATGTAGCATTTATAGGTTCGGTACCCACACTTACATTCCAGAGCCAGGGACACGATATTTCCATCTTCGGCGGCGCAATGACAAACGGACATGGTTACGTAATCAAGGAAGAATATGCTGATGAGGATGAGCTTGGAGTAGAGATACTCAAAGGCAGAAATGTTGCATCTGTAAAGAACAGCGTTCAGGATGCTGAGCTGCAAATCCTTCTGAAAAAAGCAGGTATAGGCATCGGAGAGGGCGATGATGAAGTTAATATAGTTTACTTCGACAGCCAGAAGGATGCATATGCTGCACTTCTCAATCAGTCGATAGATGCTGCCTCAGCTTATTCACCATATACTTCACTTGCTAAATCTCAGGGCTACAAGGTAGTTTACTACTGCGCTCATGAAAAAGAGCTGGAGAATCAGCCGTGCTGCCGTCAGGTCGCAAAGACCTCCTCATTAAACGATCAGCCCAATACATACAAAGCACTTGAAAGAGCATTTATCAAGGCATATCACTTCACTCAGACTGATCACGAAGGAACGATCGATGATGTAAAGAAGTACATCGATATCGAAGAGGACTACATCGACACCGAAGTTTACGGCGGATTCAGCACATCAAGCCCTGATCCCGACAAGAAGGGAACGATCGCACTGAAGGAAACTATTGTTGAGCTTGGATATACAGAAGATTTCGATATCGAACCACATTACAACACCGATATCTACAGCCAGGCTCTTGAGAGCATACTCAAAGACAATAAAGACGACGATATATACAAATCATTAAAGGAGCATTTTGATGACTACGAATAAAATTGAGATAAAGGATCTTACCGTCAATTACATAGAAAATAAGAAGAGTTTCAATGCTTTGCATGACGTTTCCTTTGGAGTTGGCAAGGGAGAGTTCGTCAGTGTTATCGGTGCAAGCGGCTGCGGAAAGTCAACACTTCTCAGTGTGCTTGAGGGCCTTTACGCTCCGGCAGGCGGCTCTGTACAGATTGACGGCAAGGAGCTTCACGGCACAGGTACAGAACGAGGAGTAGTGTTCCAGCACTACTCACTGTTCCCGTGGATGACTACCAGAAAAAACATTGAGTTTGGTATAAAGCAGTCCAGACATGATGTCAAGCGCAGCGAGCGTGCAAAGATAGCGGACGAATTCCTGACCAAGGTCGGACTTTCCGGATTTGGAAGCAAATATCCTTCACAGCTCTCCGGCGGTATGCAGCAGAGAGCGGCTATCGCAAGAGCACTGGCGATGAATACAGAGATACTTCTCATGGATGAGCCGTTCAGTGCTATCGATCCTAAGAACAGAGTTCTTCTTCAGGAGCTCCTGCTTAAGCTCTGGGAGGGTGACGGCCTTGATGAGCGCAAAACAGTTGTATTTGTAACTCACGATATTGATGAGGCGATACTTCTTTCGGACAAGATAGTTGTTCTTACAGCTCATCCCGGAACAGTCAATGAAGTAGTGAATGTACCGTTTGATCGTCCCCGCAGAAGAGATGATCTTGTTAAGACTGAGGAGTACGGCAAGTTCCGCAATAAACTGCTCTCACTTCTTTACAACGATATTGCCGAGCGTATCGGCGGAGATGAGGTGGTATTATGACGATAAAGAAAAGATACCTCCGCATAGCACATCTGCTGTTTATAGCACTCCTGCTGATACAGCTTCTTCCGGATCAGTCCACAAAGGCTGTATACACATCCTACCTTGTCAGGTTTGCAGTGGGAGTTGAAGTGATCGTTCTTGCGGCCTCAGCTCTTATCAAAAAAGAAGAAAGCCTTGCATTGCTGGTGGACATAGCAGGATTCGTATATGTGCTCCTTGCGGTATGGTCGTTGGCAACAGCGAAGTATAATTATCTGAATGATCTTCTTTTTCCTGCACCGGGAAAGGTGATACATCAGTTTGTAGTGGACAAAGATAAGATATTCATTAATATAAAGAGTTCGTTAAGAACAACATTGAAAGGATTCCTTCTTGCGACAGCTATAGCTGTTCCGCTTGGATTGTTTGTAGGCTGGAGCGCAAGACTTGGAAGCGCAGCTACATATATCACAAAGTTCTTCAGCTCTATCCCACCAATAGTATATATCCCATATGGTATCGCACTTCTTCCGACATTCAAGTCGGTGTCGGTATTCGTTATCTTCCTTGCAACATTCTGGCCTGTTTTTGCAGGAACAATGAGCGGTGTGCTTGGAGTAGACAAGAAGATAATAGATTCCGCAAAGGTGTTGAACGTCAGCAAACCTGAGATGCTGTTCAGAGTAATACTTCCGGCATCATTGCAGCAGATTTTCCTGGGATGCAATCAGGGATTGAGCGTTTCATTCATACTTCTTACATCAGCAGAGATGATCGGTGCAAAGGACGGAATGGGTTACTACGTAAAGTATTACTCAGATTTCGGTGACTATACAAGGACAATAACAGGACTTCTGGTTATAGGTTTTGTAGTAATAGGAGTAACATTCCTTTTTAACAAATTACAGAAAAGACTTTTGAGATGGAAGCCTTGATAAAAGCCAAAGAGCAGTATATAGCTCTTTGGCTTTTATTGTTATAATGTGTGATAGAGAAAATATATAAAAATAATAGGAATATTCTATAACTATTGCCGAAAATATAGTTCGCCTATTGACATTGTAAGAATAGAATGGTATAATACATATAGTTCCGATAGGAATACAGTATATTAAAATGGAGGGCTGAACATGAGAAACAATATGATGTGTTGTTGTATGTGTAACATGAATAGAAAACGTATTCTGCGAACTTATGCTCAGCGATGTTGCGGCTCTTTCTGAATGTCAGTGAGTATTTTCATGCGTAGGATGCGTTAAGCATTCTGCGCATTTTTATTTGGAGGAATTTATGATAGATGAAAGAGAAAGCGTAACCGCTAAGATATGTGCCTTTGTGAGAGCATGGCATTCCAACAGGTCACGGCAGAAAATATACGATGACTATCTTGCCTATGATTTCATGGGCAAAGATGAGTACGACAATATATATGAGCTGATAAGCAGCGGACTTGACGGGACACAGAGATTCTCAAGGGATGATACAGAGCAGATAATAGCTGAATATTTTGCTCCGATCCCGTTGTCACGTATTCATTTCAATGAGAGCAGACTTCAGGATTTCGCAGAGCAAAATGATAAGATCCAGTACGTGATCTGCGGAGCAGGCTCAGATACATTTTCGTTCAGGAACGACAATGAGAATATAGAGATCTATGAGATAGATCATCCTGATACGCAGCGCTATAAGCTTGACAAGATCAATGAGCTTGAATGGAAGCTGAGAAAAAATGTGCATTATGTTCCTGTGGATTTTGAGAAGGAGCGAATGTGCGACAAGCTTTTAGCCGCAGGCTTTGATCCGAAGAAGAAAACATTTTTCAGTATACTTGGTGTATCCTATTATCTTACGCTTGATGTTTTCACTGATACACTGCGACAGATGATGGAGCTTTCCTCACTTGGGAGCAAGGTAGTGTTTGATTATCCCATCAAGACCGGGGAGTTCCCGCCAAGGGTAGCAAGGCTTGAAAAGATAACAGAAGCTCTGGGAGAGGTTATGCGTGGTGGATTTGACTATAATGAAGTATCCAGAGCGCTTTACTCGCTCGGATTCCAGATCGACACATATATGCCTCCTGAAAAGGTTCAGCGTGAATATTTCAGCGGCCGAGATGACGGTCTGAGAGCGTTTGAAAACGTCAGCCTTATATCAGCGACATACACCGCAGGCTATAGCTACGAATAAACGTATAACATATGTAGGGGAGGGGAACTCCCCGGGTTTGATCGATATTATTATAATAGGAGTCCGAGAACGGGCTCACCTACAGAAATGAAAAGGAGAAATTATTATGAGTAATTTTAAAAATACAGAAACAGCACTTATACACGGAGGAATTTCCATTGACGAGCGCACAGGCGCAGTAAATATCCCTATATACCAGACCTCGACCTATAAGCAGGACGGCCTTGGAAAGATGAGAGGCTACGAGTACTCCCGTACAGGCAACCCTACCCGTGAGGCGCTTGAAGCGCTTATAGCTGAGCTTGAAGGCGGTGTAGCAGGCTTCGCATTCGGATCAGGAATGGCAGCACTCACTGCTGTACTCAGTCTGCTACACAGCGGTGACAGGGTACTGATCTCCAGCAATGTTTACGGCGGAACATTCCGACTTCTGAGCAAGGTCTTCGATCATTTTGACATAGCATATACGATCGCAGACACTGAGCATCCCGATGTTTATGAAACACAAATCACCGATGATGTAAAGGCTGTCATAATCGAGAGTCCGGCCAATCCGCTGATGACTATCACGGATATAAGAGCAATAGCAGAAATATCTCACAGATATGGTCATCTTGTTATTGTGGACAATACATTTATGACACCATATTTACAGAAGCCTCTTGAGCTTGGTGCAGATATTGTGGTACACAGCGCAACAAAGTACCTTGGCGGACACAGCGATGTAGTTTCCGGTCTTGTAGTCGTTAACTCAAAGGAACTTGCAGAAAAGATCGCATTCATACAGAATTCAACAGGCGGAGTGCTTGGCCCATTTGATTCTTTCCTTCTTATAAGAGGAATAAAGACTCTTGCGGTCCGCATGGACAGACACGTATATAACGCAGAGAAGGCAGCAGAATTCCTTTCGGCGCATAAGGCTGTCAAGAAGGTTTACTATCCGGGACTGGAAAGCGATAAGGGCTTTGCAGTAAACAGCAGGCAGGCAAAAAACGGCGGAGCAATGATATCATTTGAGCTTCATGAAAACTATGATATCAACAAATTCTTTGAGAGTCTTGAGCTCGTTTCACTGGCTGAGAGCCTTGGCGGAGTTGAGTCTCTGGTATGCCATCCATCAACAATGACACACGCTTCTATTCCGGCAGATATCAGAAAGAAAGTCGGCATCACAGATGGACTTATCCGTCTTTCTATCGGTATCGAGAGCATTGATGATATTCTTTCAGACATAAGCCAGGCTATTGAAAAAGCGGAGGTACAGAAATGAGATACTATGATTCAATGCAGGCTCTTATAGGCAATACCCCTCTTGTAAAACTTGGGAGTATAGTGAAGGCAGAAGGCGTGAATGTATTTGCAAAGCTTGAGCTTTATAATCCCTCCGGAAGTGTTAAGGACCGCACAGGACTTTACATGATCAATGACGCTGAAAAACGTGGTCTTCTGAAAAAAGGCAGTACGATAGTTGAGGCAACGGCAGGCAACACTGGCCTTGGAATCGCTTTTGCAGCTCTAAATCGTGGATACCGCATAATATTTGTAGTACCTACTAAATTTTCAGCAGAGAAACAGTCCCTGCTTCGTGCGTTAGGGGCTGAGGTGATCAACACTCCCCGAGAGGAGGGGATGCTTGGAGCTGTAAGAAAAGCTGATGAGATCAAGGCACAGATCCCCGGTTCGATATCTCTGGAGCAGTTCAAGAACCAGAGCAATCCTCTTGCACATTATGAAACTACCGGCCGTGAAATATATGAAGCGCTGGACGGTAATATAGACTATGTTGTAGCCGGAGCAGGAAGCGGCGGAACCTATACTGGTATTTTGCGATATATCAAGGAGAGAGTCCCGTCAGCAAGAGGTATACTTGCTGATCCTGTAGGCTCAACTATGGGCGGCGGTGAACACTCTGACTACAACATCGAAGGCATCGGTAATGATTTTATTGCTGAGACAATGGATATGTCCCTTGTGGACGATGTGATAAAAATGAACGATGAAGAGGCCTTCACTGCAGCTCGTCAGCTTGCAAAAACTGAGGGAATAATCGCAGGTTCATCCTCAGGAGCAGCAATGGCAGCTGTACTTAAATTGATAAAAAGCGGTGCAAAGGGAAATATAGTTACAGTATTCCCAGATCGAGGCGACCGCTATTTCAGTACCGGCCTTTACGATTGAGAGGGAAGTTATGACTTTACAGCAGCTTAAATATGTGCTTGTGATATCTGAGACCGGATCGATGAATAAGGCGGCTGAACAGCTTTATGTCTCCCAGCCGTCACTGACATCGTCAGTACAGGAGCTGGAAAAGGAGATCGGAATAAAGGTTTTTCACCGGAGCGGCAGGGGAGTAACTCTAACAAATGACGGCGCTGAATTTGTACAGTATGCCCGTCAGGTGGTTGGACAGTTCCATGTGCTGTCCGAGAAATACATAAGCAAGAATAACGTCAAGAAGAAGTTCGGTGTCTCTACGCAGCACTATTCATTTGCGGTCAAAGCTTTTGTAGAAATGGTCAAAGCATATGATACAGCAGAGTACGAATTTGCAGTTCGTGAAACCAAAACCAGCGAGGTCATCAGCGATGTTGCGACAATGAGGAGCGAGATAGGCATTATCTACCTCAACGACTTTAACCGCAAGTCCATAACAAAGCTGCTGCATTCCAACGGTCTTGAGTTCCACACACTGACAAAGTGCAGCCCTTTTGTATATCTTTGGAAGGGACATCCGCTTGCAAATGAGAAGAAGATAACCTTCAGTCAGCTTGCCGATTATCCATGTCTTTCGTTTGAACAGGGAGATAACAGTACCTTCTATCTTGCTGAGGAGCTGCACAGCACTGCTGATTATCAGCGTACTATCAAAGCAAATGACCGTGCAACGATGCTTAATCTTATGATAGGATTGAAGGGCTATACTCTCTGCTCAGGAATAATCTGCGAGGAGCTGAATGGAAGTGATTATATAGCCGTACCATTTGAAGATGATTCAGATGAGATCATGGAGATAGGTTATATCACACTGAAAAATGTCATACTCAGCGAATTGGCGGAGAGGTACATCAATGAGATAAAAACATACCTTAACATATAAATTCAGACTATAACCCAGCATAGAACTATGGTATTAGACAGATGCTGAAAACAGGTGTATAATCAAATCATACCTTAATGATAGGAGAAACGATTATGTATGAGATCATATGGCTCGGACGAGGCGGTCAGGGCGCTTTTACAGCAGCGAAGCTTCTCGGAGCAGCTTTTACGATAAAAAATGACAGCAGATATGCTCTTGCATTTCCGTCTTTCGGACCGGAGAGAAGAGGCGCACCGGTGAGAGCTTTTACCAAACTTGATACAAAGCCAGTCGTTGACAGAAGTCAGACAGAAAAAGCGGATTATATCGTTATACTTGACGATACGCTTTACAGCCCACAGCTTCAGGAACTGCTGAAGCCCACGGGAAAAGTAATAGTGAACTCTAAAAATAGCATAGACGGTGCTCTGAACTTTGACGCCGACAGCATTTCTGCTGAGTTCAGGCTTCCAACTGCGAACACCATAATGCTGGGACTTCTCATCGGACTTTCCGAGGTGGTTTCATCAGATGAAGCGGTTGAAGCAATAAAAGGTTATATGCCGCAGAAGATCCAGGAGCGCAATATAAATGCGCTTTTGAAAGCAGTTCAGGAGGTGGCAGAATGAGGCCATACGTGCGTGAGAAAAAGAGCTTCACATTTGATGAAGTTCCCGAAAATACATCATTTGAAGCAGGATATCTGACCACTGTTAACAGCGGCTGGAGAAGTATAAGGCCAGTTATCAATGCCACCAAATGCGTAGGATGTGAACAGTGTTATCTTTACTGTCCTGACGGAGTGATCTCAATAAATGGAGGAAAAGCGGCCATAGATTATGATTTCTGTAAGGGCTGTGGTATCTGTGCAAAGATATGTAGGATCGGAGCAATAGGAATGGAGGCAGAGCGCAAATGAGAAAGTTTTTATCAGGTAATGAGGCATTTGCCGAGGGCATCCGTCTTGCACGTCCGCAGGTGATATCGGCCTATCCGATAACACCACAGACCATAGTTGTAGAGCGCCTTTCGGAAATGGTAGAGGACGGAAGCCTCAGTGCAGAATATGTTCACGTTGAATCAGAGCACTCAGCAATGTCCTGCGCTATCGGAGCAAGTGCGGCAGGTGCAAGAGCGTTCACAGCCACATCCTCCCAGGGACTTCTCTACATGGCAGAATGTCTTTACTACGCATCAGGCGGACGCTTCCCTATAGTAATGATGAACGCTGACCGTTCAACTGCTCTTCCATGGAATATATATGGAGATCAGCGTGACAGCCTTTCACAGCTTGACAGCGGCTGGATACAGTCCTATGCCGAGAACGCTCAGGAGGCTCTTGATCTTGCACTGATGAGCTATAAAATAGCCGAGGATAAGCGTGTTCAGACACCATATATGGCAAATCTTGACGGCTTTGTCCTCACACATACTTATGAAACAGTTGATATCCCTACTCATGAGCAGGCTGACAGATTCCTTCCGTCATATGAGACCGATAACCGCATTGATCTGGAGAATCCCAGAAATATGGCATTTTCTGCCGGCCCTGATACTAATTACATCTTCAAGTACAAGGAACATGAGGGCATTCTTGCAGCAAGGGAAGTCATAGCAGAGACTGAAAAGGAATTTGCTGAAGTTTTCGGCAGAAAATATACAGGCCTTACCGAGAATTACCGCACCGATGATGCTGAATATATCATCGTTACACTGGGAAGCATCGCCGGTCTCTGCCGTGAAACTGCTGATAAGCTGCGTGAGAACGGAGTTAAGGCAGGCGTTGTCCGTATCCGGTATATGCGTCCTTTCCCGAATGAGGAGATCGCAGCAGTTCTGAAAAATGCAAAGGCTTATGCAGTTCTTGAGAAGGACATCAGCTTCGGCAACGAGGGTACAGTTTTCACCAACGTAAACTCTGCACTGAAAAAGGCAGGAGTTAATATTAATGGCTACAACTTTATCGGCGGACTTGGCGGAAGAAACATTTCAGCCGGTGACATTGAGAATATCTACGAGAGTATTGCAAAGGGCACGGAAAGTGTCAATTTTATCGGCATAGGAGGCGAGGACAATGGCAAATAAAGTCGCAGAGAGTATATCCCGTGAGGAGTTTTTCTACGGACATAAAGCCTGTGCAGGCTGCGGCGGAAGTCTGGCAGTAAGAGCTGCTCTGAAAGTTCTCGGACCAAATGCAGTATCCGTACTTCCGGCAGGATGTATGTCAGCAGTCGGATTCAATTTTCCACAGCTTTGCTTTTCCAACAATTCAATAATCTCCACATTTGCAGGTACCGCTTCAATGCTCACAGGAGTTGAAGCAGGTCTCCGTGCAAGAGGATACAAGGACTTTACAGCAGTTGGCTTTGCAGGTGACGGTGGAACAGCAGATATTGGTATACAGGCACTTTCCGGTGCAATCGACCGAAATGACAATATCATCTACATCTGCTACGACAATGAGGCATACATGAACACAGGCATACAGAAAAGCGGTCTTACTCCGTTTGGAGCAAAGACCACTACCACTCCGGCCGGTTCAAATATTCACGGAAATATCCGTCCGAAAAAGAATATGTTCGAGATAGCCGCTGCCCATGATATTCCGTATGCTGCAACTGCAAGTGTTGGATATCTGTCGGATTTTATAGCTAAAGTGCAGAAGGCTTCAAAGATAAAAGGTACAAAATATATCCATGTTATAGCACCGTGTCCTACAGGCTGGGGAGTTGCTCCGGATGAGACAGTTGAGATCGCTAAGGAAGTCGTGGATTGCGGATTGTGGTACCTTGCAGAGTACGAGAACGGTGAATTCAAACTCAATCACAAACCAAAGGAATTCACCAGCGTTGAAACATACCTGAAAAAACAGGGTAGATTCAAACATCTTACAGATGACGATATACAGATAATAACAGCGTCCCGTGACAAGAAGTGGGAACATATCGAGAAGAACTTTCAGTTATAAGAATAGTTTATAACTCATCATAATCCTTTGGTATTGGACAAATGCAGAAATGTGATGTATAATATAAACATACCAAACAGATATGAAATATATGAAAATATGGAGGATAAAACAATGAGCAGAGATATTAACAACAAATTCTGGGATGAGGAGCTTGAAACACAGCCCCGTGAGGAACTTGAAAAGAAGCAGCTTGAGGATCTTAAGGAGATAGTAAAATTCGCTTACGATAACGCTCCTTATTACAAGCGTTCATTTGATGAGGCTGGCGTTAAGCCGGAGGACATCAAAACTCTCAAGGATATTCAGAAGTTCCCGTTCATCAACAAGAAGACACAGCGTGATACTCAGGGCGTAGGTTCATTCCTTGGTGAGCTTGCAGCTGTACCAGAGGAGGATGTAGTATTTATTTCCACATCATCCGGTTCAACAGGCGTCCCTACAATGAGCCCATTCACAAAGAAGGACTTCGACGAGTTCCAGGAAACAGAGAGCCGTTGGTTCTGGCAGGTGGGAATGAGACCAAATGACCGTTACGTTCACGCTCTCAACTTCTCACTCTATGTTGGAGGACCTGACGTAATCGGTGCTCAGAACCTTGGAGCATTATGTATCTGGGGCGGTACTCTCCCCAGCGAGAGACTTCTCTTTATCTTAAAGACATATCAGCCTACAGTAATCTGGACATCACCATCCTACGCATGGCAGCTTGGCGAGAAGGCTGTAAAGGCTGGCTACGATCCGAAGAAGGACTTCAACATCAAGAAGATAATCGTTGCCGGTGAGCTTGGCGGTTCGATCGATGCTACAAGAAAGGCGATCGAAGAACTCTGGGGCGCTGAGGTATACGATTTCTACGGCCTGTCAGATATATTCGGAGCCTGCGCTGCACACTGCGAATACCACGACGGACTTCACATTGCAGAAAACCACATTCTCGTTGAGACTGTTGACATACATACCGGTGAAGTACTTGAACCCGGTCAGACAGGTGAACTTGTATTCACAACTCTCCGCAAGCACGCTCGTCCTCTTATAAGATTCAAGACAGGTGATATCGGACGTATCGACATCACCCCCTGCAAATGCGGACGTACACACGGAAGGATCCACATCCTCGGAAGAAAGGATGATATGTTTATTGTTTCAGCCGTTAACGTATTCCCCAGCGATATCGAAGCTGTTATCCGTGAGCAGAGCGGTATAACAGGTGAATATCTCATCCGTATCTTCGAGAAGGATTTCACAAGCAAGTATGCAGTTGAGATCGAAAAGAATGCTGACAATACCAAGAGCGATGATGAGGTTGCAGAGCAGATAAGCGCAGCACTCAAGGCTCGTACAGGTGTTAAGCCTGCAAGAGTAGTAGTTCACCCTGACGGCGGACTGAATACACGTTCAGAGCACAAGTCCAGACGTGTTATCGACGAGAGAAATATTGACTATAGCATTTGATAATGTTACAATATATGGGGGCGATTGCTCGCCCCCTGAATTTTTATTTAGTTTGAGTTGAGAGTTTAGAGTTGAGAATTGAGAGTTAATGAATCTGTTTCACAGATCATTTTAAATAATATCGACGTAAGTCGATACCACAACTCTAAACTCTACATTCTCAACTCTAAACTTGAAGGAGAATTATTATGCCAGAACTTTCAAATCGTACAGCGACCTTTACTGATTCCGTTATAAGACGTATGACGAGAATTTCAAATAAATACGGCGCAGTCAACCTCTCACAGGGCTTTCCCGACTTTGAACCGCCCAGAGAGATACTTGACCGCCTTGCGGAAGTTACCCGTGAAGACTTCCATCAGTATTCCATAACATGGGGAGCACAGAATTTCCGTGAAGCACTTGCAGAAAAGCAGTCCCGTCTCATGGGAAGGAGCATAGATCCCAACGGCGAGATAGTTGTTACCTGCGGCAGTACAGAGGCTATGATGGCGGCAATGATGTCTGTAACAAATCCAGGGGACAAAGTAATAGTGTTCTCGCCTTTTTATGAGAACTACGGCGCAGATACTATACTTTCGGGAGCTGAGCCGATATATGTACCGCTGATACCTCCGTCATTCAGCTTTGATGCAGATGTGCTGGAAGCCGCATTCAAGCAGCATCCTAAAGCACTGATACTCTGTAATCCGTCAAATCCCTGCGGAAAGGTATTCACACTTGAAGAATTGCAGATAATTGCTGATCTTGCTAAGAAGTATGACACATTCGTTATTACAGACGAGGTGTATGAGCATATAGTTTATGCACCTCATAAGCATATTTATTTTGCAAGCCTTCCTGGTATGTGGGAGAGAACTATTTCCTGCTCATCCCTCTCCAAGACCTATTCTATAACCGGCTGGAGACTTGGCTATGTAATAGCTCCTCCACATATTATCGATACAGTGAAGAAGGTACATGATTTTCTTACAGTAGGAGCTGCTGCCCCATTGCAGGAAGCTGCCGTTACCGGGCTTCGCTTCGGTGATGACTACTACAAGTGGCTTCAGGACAAGTACACTGAAAAGCGTGATCTGTTCCTGAAGGGACTTGACGATATCGGCATACAGCACACTATTCCGGAAGGAGCATACTACATTCTTCTGGACATTTCGGAGTTCGGCTATAAGAGTGACCTTGTATTCTGCGAGAAGCTTGCTGAATATGTTGGCGTGGGAGCTGTTCCCGGTTCAAGCTTCTTCAAGGAGCCTGAGAACAGATATATCCGGCTTCACTATGCTAAGAAGAATGAAACGCTTGAAAACGCACTTGAACGTCTGAATGATATCCGCAGGAAAATGCCCCGTGAATAAGTAATAAACGATTTCAATAAGTAAGGTCGCCTTCAGAAACGGCTTGTATCCGTTTTATCCGAAGGCGATCATTATTTATTCAGTTATGCAGATGTCGCCGGAGGATGTACTTATGTTAAGTTTATTTGTTCCGCTGCCGGCTATGTATTTGCTGTCTTTTTTACTAAGAGCCACATCGTTATCAAAGTCACCGGACGAAGTATCGATCTTTGCACTGAAATCAGCATTTTCCGGTACATAGACCTTGACATCGCCTGATGATGTATCAACATCTGTATCAGACGGCATATTGCTGAATCTGAGAATGATATCTCCGCTTGAAGAATCTGCGCTGACTGTATCTGCTTCATCTGCACGTACTTCAATGCTTCCTGATGAAGAAGAAGCGTTGATATCGTCTGCATTTTCAGAAGTTATATATATCTTACCGGATGAAGAATCTGCATCAATGGAAGATGTATCGCCGATCTGATCTATAGTTATGTCACCGGATGAAGATTCAACATCGAAGCTGTTTGCAGAAGATCTGATGATCTTTGTATCACCTGATGAAACGTCGATGTTTATGCTTTCGGCGGAAATATCCTCGATCAATGAATCTCCGGATGAGCCGTTGTAGTTAAGCTCATCAAGCATCATATCCATAGGTATATTGATAACAAGCTCCTTTTCGACTGTTTTAAATATGAAAGACTCACCTGATTTGCAGTACTGGATGCGGAGAACATCTCCATCGAGCCATGTATGAACTTCCTGCTCTTCTTTAAGATCAGTTTTACAGTTTTCGCTGACTGTAACAGTATTCTTATTATGTCTGGACACGGTGACGGATCCGGAGTTCCAGTTTATATCGAGTGACCTGATCTTGCTGCCGTCAATCTCACGATCACCTGCGGAGTATTTATCAGCATTGCTGTACTTTTCTGTTATCACTACACATCCGCTGAAGCAAAGAGTAGCAGCTGCTGCCATAAGTATAATTAAAACATTGATTATTCTTTTCATTTTGACATCTCCTTTTTATTCTTTGAATAAACGAATCCTGCTGCTGCGAAAATGGCTGATAATATGAAGCCTGAGATCAGAACTGTCCAACACAGAGTACCGTTTGCCTGTTCAGGGGTTTCATATGAAAAAGCCGGCGATGGGATGTAAATTTTGTGATTATAAAGAAAGAGTATGAGCGTATCTGAGAAGAAGAAGAGGATCGCTGAGAAAAGTATACAGGAAGCTGCTTTCAGGAGTCCGCTCCACTTAGGCAGGCGTATCAGAGCAAATAGTCCCCACATAAAAATAAATGGCGACAATGAGTAAAGTGCAGCGACTGTGAAGAAATGCTCTGAGCCTGATTTTAAGCCTATGCACAGCATCATAAGAATGTATGTCAGGGAGTATGTAGATACAAGCAAAAGACCTTTGTTGTTGCCTATACGCTTTGCAACAGGCTTTGCCTTAACAACAAAAGGCATAAACGGCACTGCCAGCCCGAACAGAACTGAAGATGCAGCTACAAAGAACCAGCTTCCGCCGGAATATATGCAGCAAACTCCCAGGAGAACCAGAATACTTGCGGTAAAGGAGAGTATTGTCCAGAGAAATTTATCCTCAGAAGCCATAAGCGGAACTACTATGAGCGAGGTCGGAATGAACATTGCGGCAAGAACGATGAAGAACCATGTCAGTCCTGCTCCGGTCGCAAGGTTCACGATGAGGCATATCAATATAGGGAGGGCAAATACTGCTCCGATTATACATCCGGCAACAGCGCTCCTCCTTTTGAAGAATTTAGCTTGGTTTTTGATAACGTTATCACGTTCCTGTGCAATGTTCGTATCGATCATAGGATCTTGCTGCTTCATTTCATCGCAGAGCCTACGGCATGGCGGACATTCATTAAGGTGCTCTTCCACAGCCTGTCTGGTTGATGGGCTGCAAACATCATCGATATACAGAGGAAGCAGATCTGCTATCATATCACAGTTATATTTCATTATTATTCATCCTTTCTTTCAGTTTAAGTCTGGCACGGTGATAGGTCACTCTTGCCCATGTTTCAGTTTTCTGGAATATAGCACCTATTTGAGTGAATGAGAGCTCGCCGAATACACGAAGTTCAAACACTTCCTTGTAGGGCTCTTCCATATCATGAAGCAGCATATGTATCCTGAATGACGTCTCAGAATCAGTGATACTCTGCTCGATATCGGTGTCGCTGTCTGCGATATTCTCGTCAGGCTCGTCCTGATATCTTGAAGCCTTTCGTGTGGAGTCTATGAAGATGTTTTTGGCAATAGCACAAAGCCATGAGGAGCACTCGGATTCTCCACGAAAGGCCTGTTTAGCAGTCATTGCCTTGAAAAAAGTTTCCTGAGTTATTTCCTGAGCTTTATGCTGATCCTTAACAAGTGTCATCGCATAGGAATAAACTTGCATATAACAGGTGTCATATAGTTTTTCAGCAGTTTTCTTGTCCAATCATCGCACCTCCTCTCTTGGCTTCTGTCAGTTAGACGTATGGATCAAAGAAACGTTACAAAAAATTTCAAAAAAATTTATTAAGCTAAAATAGGGCTGTAACAGACATGAAAGCCGGATAAAGACGATCTTAATAAATTATACCATAAAACAGCAGATATGTAAATTAAAAAAGCCACAGGTCAGACCTGTGGCTTTTTAAAAGTGAATATATCAGACACCAAACAGAAGCTTGTCATATGTTGGGAATGGATAGTAGTCCTCGGCGGTCATTGTCTCGGCCTTGTCAGCAGCGCTGCGGAGTTTATCCATTGCAGGGATCATAGTGTCACGAACGAACTCGGAAGCCTTGATTATCTCTGTAATGCCCTTGAACTTTGCGATCGCATCCTCAAGCTCAGTTGTTGCAGAATCCATTGCGTCAATGAGCTCAGAAAGATCTGTCACAAGCTTTGTCTCATACTTGCAGGCAGCTTTTGAAACGCTCTTCTTCACAGCAACTGCACTTGCAGTATCAGCAGCGAATTTTGCTACGGCAGGTATGATCTCCTTGCGGGCCATATCTGTCATAGTTACAGCCTCGATGTTGACAGTCTTTACATAGTTTTCAAGCATTATATCACGGCGTGAATATATTTCAGCCTCAGTGAAAATGCCGTGAGAAGTGAGCATATCAACGTTCTTCTTGTCGCAGATATGAGGCATAGCGTCTGCAGTGGTCTTAAGATTCATAAGGCCACGCTTTTCAGCCTCTTTTATCCACGCATCATCGTAACCGTTGCCGTTGAAGATAATACGCTTGTGATCCTTGATAGTCTTTTTGATAAGGTCATGGAGAGCCTTGTTGAAGTCCTTTGCCTTTTCAAGCTTGTCGGCGAACTGCTTCAGAACCTCTGCAACAGCGGCATTGAGGTGGATATTTGCACAGGATATACTATTTGATGAACCCAGCATACGGAACTCAAATTTATTTCCGGTGAAAGCGAATGGAGAGGTTCTGTTTCTGTCGGTTGAGTCCTTGCTGAACTTCGGGAGCACATCAACACCAAGCTGCATTTTTTCCTTCTTAGTGCCGCCATAAGGCTTGTCTGCCTCGATAGCATCAAGAACAGCGGTGAGTTCGTCGCCGAGGAATATAGATATCACAGCCGGAGGAGCCTCGTTTGCGCCAAGACGATGATCGTTGCCTGCTGTTGCAACTGAGAGACGGAGCAGATCCTGATAATCATCAACAGCCTTGATAACAGCTGCAAGGAAGAGGAGGAACTGTGCATTCTCTGCAGGAGTCTCGCCGGGAGAAAGAAGGTTCTCGCCCTGATCTGTGGAGATAGACCAGTTGTTGTGCTTACCGGAGCCGTTTACACCTGCGAAAGGCTTTTCATGTAATAAGCAAACGAGATTGTGTCGGAGCGCTACCTTCTGCATAACCTCCATTGTAAGCTGGTTGTGGTCGGCAGCGATATTTGTTGTATCATATATAGGAGCAAGCTCGTGCTGTGCGGGTGCAACTTCGTTGTGCTTAGTCTTTGCAAGTATGCCCAGTTTCCAGAGCTCTTTATCGAGGTCAGCCATATATTCAGCAACACGCGGCTTGATAGAACCGAAGTAATGATCGTCCATTTCCTGTCCTTTTGGAGGCATTGCGCCGAAGAGAGTGCGGCCTGTCATAATGAGATCCTTACGCTTTTTCCACATCTCACGATCAACGAGGAAGTATTCCTGCTCAGGACCTACTGAAGTCTTAACGCTTCTGACTTTGTCATTTCCGAAGAGCTTAAGGATACGCATTGCCTGCTTGTTAAGAGCCTCCATGGAGCGGAGCAGCGGGACCTTCTTATCCAGAGCCTCACCTGTATAGGAGCAGAAGGCAGTAGGGATATACAGTGTGCCGTCCTTGATGAAGGCGTATGATGTGGGATCCCATGCTGTATAGCCTCTTGCTTCAAATGTAGCACGAAGTCCTCCGGATGGGAAGGATGAAGCATCAGGCTCGCCTTTTACAAGCTCCTTGCCTGAGAATTCCATGATAACACGGCCGTCCGGTGCAGGTGAGATGAAGCTGTCGTGCTTTTCGGCAGTCACACCTGTCATTGGCTGGAACCAGTGAGTATAGTGTGTTGCGCCAAGCTCAATTGCCCAGTCCTTCATAGCAGCAGCAACGGCATCTGCAACTGAGATATCCAGCGGAACGCCTCTGTCGATAGTCCTCTTCAGTGATTTATACACTTTTTCTGAAAGTGTAGCCTTCATTACTCTTTCGTCAAACACCATTGAGCCGAAATATTCTGTTATTTTTTCCATAATAATTACCTCCTTGATTTATGCCTTAGCCTTTATTTAATGGCTGATAGCTGCTTTTATAAAGTCCGCAAAAAGTTTATGCGGTTTGTTTGGACGGGATTTGAATTCGGGGTGGAACTGCACTCCAATGAACCATGGATGATCCGGAAGCTCCACAATTTCTACAAGCTTCTCATCCGGGGATAGTCCTGCGATGTGAAGTCCGTTTGAAGTGAGCACTTTGCGGTATGCGTTATTGAACTCGTAGCGGTGGCGGTGACGCTCATAGATAAGCTCCTCGCCATAGATGCTGCGGCATTTTGAGTTTTCGCTCAGCTTGCATGGGTACAGTCCAAGGCGCATTGTACCGCCCTTCTGATCGATATTTCGCTGCTCATCCATGATGTCAATAACAGGGTAGGGAGTATCTCCGAACTCGGCGGAATTGGCTCCACTGAGATTGCAGACATTCCGGGCGTATTCGATCACTGACATCTGCATACCAAGGCATATACCGAAAAATGGAACATTGTTCTCACGGGCATAGCGGATAGTCTCTATCATTCCTTCAACACCTCTGTGACCGAAGCCGCCGGGAACGATAAGTCCGCTGCAATCCGCAAATATTTCAGCAGCGTTTTCTGCTGTGACCTCCTCTGAGTCTATCCACTTTATATCAACTGCGGCATCGTTGACGATACCACCATGACGTAGAGCTTCTGCAACTGAAAGATAAGCATCATGAAGCTCAACATACTTGCCGACAAGTCCGATCGTGATCTGCTTGTGTGCGTTTTCGGCACGGCGGACCATTTCTGTCCATTCTGTCAGATCAGGAGCTTTATCTTCAATGTTTAGATGACGGCAGACTGAATGAGCAAGTCCTTCATCCTCCAGCCACAGCGGAACTTCATATAATGAAGGTGCTGTCAGGTTCTGGATAACGTCCTCTTTGCGTATATTACAGAAGAGAGCGATCTTTTCTGCCATATCCTCCGGTATGCGTTTTTCGGTGCGGCAGACAATTATATCAGGCTGTATTCCGATTGAGAGAAGCTCCTTTGTAGAATGTTGGGTTGGTTTGGATTTAAGCTCCTCAGAACCAGCGATATAAGGTACAAGGGTAACGTGTATGTAACATACATTCTCACGGCCTTGTTCAGTACCGACCTGGCGTATCGCTTCAAGAAACGGTGTTGATTCGATATCGCCAACGGTACCGCCGATCTCAGTTATAACAACATCTGCGCCGGCTTCGTTTGCAGCACTGTATACTCTTTCCTTGATCTCGTTGGTGATATGTGGGATGACCTGAACTGTTCCGCCGAGATAATCTCCACGGCGTTCCTTGTTTATGACGTTCCAGTAGATCTTGCCTGTAGTGACGTTTGAATGTACCGACAAATTCTCATCCACGAACCGCTCATAATGTCCCAGATCAAGATCTGTCTCCGCACCGTCATCTGTGACGAATACCTCACCGTGCTGGAAAGGGGACATTGTTCCCGGATCAACATTGATATAAGGATCAAACTTCTGTATAGTGACCTTATATCCTCTCTGTTTTAGAAGTCTTCCAAGAGATGCCGCCGTAATGCCCTTACCAAGACCGGATACGACTCCGCCCGTAACAAAAATGAACTTTGACATTTTCATAATGCTCCTTGATAAACTTTTATGAAAAGTTTCCCGCAGACCGTGGGATCGTACAACTGATATTCAGTTTATCTGCGGGAGACTTTATCAGCTTGTTGTATAAAATCTCCGATAAATATCAAAGGGGTGCAGAAGTCCTCAGACCTCATACACCCCCTTGTGTATGGAATTAACATGATAAACGAAAAAAGAGAGCTACGGATACCATATCCGCAGCTCCCTTGCTGTTTACAATGCCATTATATCCCCTTGGCAGAGATTTGTCAATAGTTTTTTGTAAATTTGACGTATCGCACATTTTTATCAATTGGTTAGCGTATAATAACTGTAGAATTTCAACGAAAGTGCAAAAACTGTCGGTCTGCCTATTGACATTTCCGCTTTGAAGTGCTAATATATATGCAGGAACAAGGACGTTTGTGACGGGATAACTCCGTCATAAGCGTCCTTTTTATTATGCGTTACGGATCAATGGCGCTCCGTAACGGAAAGGCAAGTGAATGATATGGACAATTTCAGAGGTGAAGCCCCATACGAGCAGCAGGGACTTTATGATCCCCGTTTTGAACATGATAACTGCGGTATAGGCGCAGTGGTCAGCATTAAAGGAGAGCAGTCCAGATATGTTGTGGACAGTGCTCTGACTATAGTAGAAAAGCTGGAGCATCGTGCAGGAAAGGATGCCGAGGGAAAGACCGGAGATGGTGTTGGTATACTGATACAGATGCCATACAGCTTCTTTATAAGTGAAACAGCAAAGCTCGGATATGATATCGGCGAAAACGGAGATTTCGGCGTTGGTATGTTCTTCCTTCCTCAGAACGAGATGAAGTGCGGCCAGGCTATGAAGCTGTTTGAGCTCATTATAAAGAAGAATGGAATGGAGTTCATCTGCTGGCGTGAGGTGCCTGTAGCTGCCGAAATCCTCGGACATAAGGCGCTCAGCAGTATGCCTCGCATCAAGCAGGCTTTCATAAGACGCCCCGGAGATTGCGGAAAGGGCCTTGATTTTGACCGAAAGCTCTTTATCGCAAGGCGTGAATTTGAGCATTCCAACGAGAACACATATGTATGCTCCCTGTCAAGCCGTACTATAGTATACAAGGGAATGTTCCTTGTTGACGAACTGAGAAAGTTCTATACTGATCTTCAGAGTGAAGATTTCAAGTCTGCAATAGCTACTGTACATTCTCGTTTTTCGACCAACACAAATCCAAGCTGGCAGAAAGCACATCCTAACCGCATTATCGTGCATAACGGCGAGATAAATACCATAACAGGCAACGCTGATAAAATGCTTGCCCGTGAGGAGAGTATGACCTGCGAGTCACTAAAAAATGATATGCATAAGATACTTCCGGCTATAGATGTGAAGGGATCGGATTCCGCAAGACTGGACAATGCCCTTGAGTTCATGGTAATGTCAGGAATGCCTCTCCCGCTGGCAGTTATGATAACCATACCGGAGCCATGGAAGAACGATAAGACAATCTCCAAGGCAAGATACGATCTTTATCAGTACTATGCAACTATGATGGAACCCTGGGACGGCCCGGCGTCTATCATTTTCTCTGACGGCGAGATCATGGGAGCTGTTCTTGACAGAAATGGTCTTCGTCCTTCACGTTACTGTGTAACAAGTGACGGTTTCCTCATTCTTTCTTCGGAAACAGGCTGTATCGACATACCAGCTGAGAAGATCGTAAAAAAAGATCGTCTCCGTCCCGGAAAAATGCTCCTTGCTGACACAAAGCAGGGACGTATCATTGAGGATGACGAGATAAAATCCACCTATGCTTCACGCCAGCCATACGGCGAGTGGCTCGATAGCAATCTCGTCCGTCTCCACGATCTTCATATTCCGAATAAGGGCGTGCAGACATATTCCGCAGAGGAGCTGGCTAAGCTCCAGAAGGCTTTTGGCTACTCTTATGAGGATGTCCGCACAAGCATACTTCCGATGGCTGAAAAAGGAGCAGAACCAATTGCTTCCATGGGCAGTGATATACCGCTGCCACCTCTGGACAAGCAGTCTCCTCCGCTTTTCAACTATTTCCGTCAGCTTTTCGCACAGGTGACAAATCCACCGTTTGACGCTATC
Organism: Clostridiales bacterium Firm_05; assembly: GCA_001604035.1. GTDB lineage: Bacteria > Bacillota > Clostridia > Oscillospirales > Ruminococcaceae > Ruminococcus. The sequence continues at coordinate 3,593 of LVAK01000016.1, read as the reverse complement.
CGTGAGGAGATAGTCACTGACACAAGCGTATATATAGGCAAAGATGGAAATATTCTGGAGGAACGTCCTGAGAACTGTCATGTACTCAAGATAGAGAATCCTATCCTTACCGAGACAGATATGCTCAAAATAAAGGCTCTTAACAGAGAAGGCCTGAAAAGTGCGGTCATCCCGATAACTTACTATATAGGAACATCGCTTGAGAAGGCTGTTGAGCGCCTGTTCATTGAAGCAGATAAGGCTTACCGTGACGGAGCGTCCATACTCATCCTTTCCGACCGTGGAGTAGACGAGTTCCATTGTCCGATTCCGTCGCTGCTTGCTGTTGCTGCACTCCAGCAGCATCTGGTCTCCACAAAAAAGCGCACAGCCGTTGCAATGATACTTGAATCTGCCGAGCCACGAGAGGTACATCATTTTGCTGCGCTTCTGGGATATGGAGCCTGTGCTGTAAATCCTTACCTTTCCCATGAAACTATCCGTTCGCTCATTGAGGACGGAACTCTGGATAAGGACTTCTATGCTGCCGAAGACGACTATAATTCCGCAGTTCTTCACGGTATCGTCAAGATAGCCTCCAAAATGGGTATTTCAACGATACAGTCATATCAGGGAAGTAAGCTGTTTGAGGCAGTAGGCATTTCCAGTGAGCTTATAGACAGCTATTTTGCAGGAACTGTCAGCCGCATAGGCGGAATAGGTATCGCTGATATAAGCCACCGTACAGAGAAGCTTCACACCGCAGCATTTGATCCGTTAGGTCTTAATGTCAATGAGAATATATCAAGCGTCGGCAGTCATAAGCTTCGCAGTGGCAAGTCCGAGCATCTTTACACTCCTGAAACTATACACCTTCTTCAGCAGGCAGCCTGGACAGGCAGCTATAATACATTCAAGGCATATACAGCTGCGATAACAAGGGAGGATAATGAGCTGACGCTCCGCAGCCTCCTTGACTTCAACTATCCTGAAAACGGAGGTATCTCCATAGATGAGGTCGAGCCTGTGGAGAGCATATGCCGCCGTTTCAAGACAGGAGCTATGTCCTACGGATCTATTTCTCAGGAAGCTCATGAATGTATGGCAGTAGCCATGAACAGTATTGGTGGAAAGTCTAACAGCGGTGAAGGCGGCGAAAGTCCTGAGCGTTTAAGATCAGACAAGTGTTCAGCTATCAAGCAGGTCGCTTCGGGACGCTTTGGCGTAACCAGTGAATATCTGGTCTCTGCTCAGGAGATACAGATAAAAATGGCGCAGGGTGCAAAGCCAGGTGAAGGCGGACATCTTCCCTCAGGCAAGGTATATCCCTGGATCGCAAAGACTCGTCATTCAACGGCAGGCGTTGGACTGATCTCACCTCCGCCTCACCATGATATCTATTCTATCGAGGATCTGGCTCAGCTTATTTATGATCTGAAAAACGCTAATTATAAGGCTCGTATCTCCGTAAAACTTGTATCAGAAGCAGGTGTCGGAACAGTTGCGGCAGGCGTTGCCAAGGCAGGTGCTCAGGTAATACTTATTTCAGGCTACGACGGCGGCACAGGTGCAGCACCAAAGAGCTCTATTTACAATGCAGGACTTCCCTGGGAGCTTGGACTTGCCGAGGCACATCAGACATTGATGCTCAATGGACTTCGTTCAAGAGTTCGCATAGAGACTGACGGTAAGCTTATGACAGGCCGTGATGTTCTTGTTGCTGCACTCCTGGGAGCTGAGGAATTTGGTTTTGCAACTGCTCCGCTGGTAACAATGGGCTGTGTTATGATGAGAGTTTGCAATCTTGATACCTGTCCTATGGGAATAGCTACGCAGAATCCTGAGCTAAGGAAACGCTTCCGTGGCAAGCCTGAATATATCATAAACTTCATGCATTTCATCGCACAGGAGCTTCGTGAATATATGGCAAAGCTGGGTATTCGCACTGTTGACGAGCTTGTGGGACGCAGTGATCTGCTGAAAACGAAGAGAGAGTCTGCTATTGATTTCACAGAGATACTCTCACATAATGAATCAAATGAAAAGCAGCATTTTGATCAGGCAGATATTTTTGATTTTGAGCTTGACAACACTATAGATCGTCGTGTTATAATAAAGAAGCTGGGAAGTGCGCTGAAGAGCGGAACTCCAAAGAGCCTTTCTATTGATGTAGTGAATACAGACCGTTCTGTGGGAACGCTTACAGGTGCGGAGATAACACGCATACACGGCGAAAACGTTCTTGCAGATGATACCTTTAAGGTTAAATGTAACGGAAGCGGCGGACAGTCATTCGGTGCATTTATTCCAAAGGGCCTGACTCTTGAACTCTGCGGCGACAGCAATGACTATTTCGGTAAAGGTCTCTCAGGAGGAAAGCTTGTGCTTTATCCGCCGAAAAATGCTGCTTTCAGGGCTGACGAAAATATTATCGTTGGAAATGTTGCGCTTTACGGTGCGACCTCGGGTAAGGCATTCATCAGTGGTATCGCAGGCGAACGTTTTTGCGTAAGAAATTCCGGTGCTATTGCAGTTTGCGAAGGTGTCGGCGACCATGGCTGTGAGTACATGACCGGAGGACGAGCAGTAATTCTCGGCGGTACAGGCAAGAATTTTGCTGCAGGAATGTCCGGGGGTATAGCCTATGTACTTGACGAAAAGCATGACCTTTACACCCGTTTGAACAAAGCACTGGTATCACTTGAAACAGTTGCATCTGATATGGATATCGCTGAGCTGAAGGCTATCATCACCGAGCACGCAGAGGCTACAGGTTCAGAGAAAGCAAAGGCTATACTTGCTGAATTTGATCGCTATCTGCCTTGCTTCAAGAAGATAATACCTCATGATTACGCAAAAATTCAGAAAACTGTCAAATCTCTCGAACTGTCGGGAGTATCACACGAAAAGGCTGAGATAGAAGCCTTTGAACTTATCAGAAAGGAGGCGTGAGCCTTGGGAAAAGCAACAGGATTTCTCGAATTTGCAAGAACAGAAACAGCTGCAAAGGAGCCGCTGGAACGAATAAAGGACTTTAACGAGTTTCACGTTCCGCTCAGCGAAGAGCAGCGAAAGGAGCAGGCATCACGCTGTATGGATTGTGGCGTGCCATTCTGTCAGAACGGAAAAATGCTCTGTGGAATGGTGTCAGGATGCCCGCTTAATAATCTCATTCCCGAGTGGAACGACCTTATCTATCACGGTCAGAAGGAGCAGGCGCTGAGCCGCCTTCTTATGACAAATAACTTCCCTGAGTTTACCTCAAGAGTATGCCCGGCACTTTGTGAAAAAGCTTGTATCTGCGGAGTATACGACAGCCCCGTAACTGTCAGGGAGAATGAGAACTCCATAATTGAGTATGGCTTTGAGAACGGACTTATAAAGCCTCAGATACCATCGGTAAGAAGCGGCAAACGAGTAGCAGTGATTGGTTCCGGTCCCTCGGGACTTGCTGCCGCTGATACCCTCAACAGACGAGGCCACAGCGTTACGGTTTTTGAACGCTCCGACAGAGTAGGCGGTCTGATGATGTACGGTATTCCCAATATGAAGTTGGAAAAGCATATAATTGAGCGCCGTGTAGAGCTCATGCGTGCAGAAGGCGTAGAATTTGT
>LVAK01000161.1 GCA_001604035.1 Clostridiales bacterium Firm_05 | reverse complement strand
TAATAAAGTCTGCCTTTAAGCTTTCAGACGAAGAAGTCTATAGAATGATAAACAATGAACATTCTAAACTCAAATACAAGCTAAAAAAGAAAGGTGTAAATTAATTTGAAATTAAACGCTCTCTGGTAACAAATCAGAAAAAGTATAATAATGAAGTATGTCTTTTATACAACAAAGTACAATGTTTTTTGTCGCCTACATATCCTTTTGTATCTCAGAAAACGGATGCTGTGAACAAATCGTAAACTAACTCCTAACATTTATAACAAAAAGCAGCCTGTTCGTTGACGTTTTATGCTATTTATGATATAATCACACTATAAATAGTATACAATTTTCTCCAAAATGCTAAATTGAGAGGTGATTATATGTTCTGTCCAAAATGCGGAAAGAAAATTAAAGACGATGATATTTTCTGTGCCTACTGTGGTGAGACTATGACGCCGGTTAAGCCTTCAGCTCAGGCGGCTGCAAATACCGTATCGGTACAGCAAGCGCCATCTGCGTCATCGAATCAGTCAGCTCCTAATCCATTTTATCAGCAGCCGGTGAATACTCCCTCGGATCCTTCGTCTAACGTATTTACTCAGAACGGCGGCGGAAAGAAGAACGGCGGAATGATAGCCATAATCATCATACTTTCGTTTCTCCTTGCAGCGGCAGTCGGAGGATTGATATTCCTTCTTGTCAAAAACAATGAAGACGACAGTTCGAGCGACAAATCAAGCAGAAGCCAAAAGGCTGCTGTGACATCGGACACAATTGAAGCAGAAAACACAACTGTTAAAGAAGAGACAGAGGAGGTCACTACGTCAACTGTGACAACAGAAGCAGCAACTACGACTGAAGTGACCACAACTGAAGCCGAGACAACGACTACAATAGCTGCGACGGAACAGATAGAAAATATATCTGATGATTCGGCTGCAAAGGGAGAGGCTTCTGCATATTCAACTCACGATCGTCCTAATTTCGATGAGTTTGACTGGTGTGCCGGTCAGTACGGACTTGTGAGTGCTCCGCCTCCGAATGCAGATCTCATTGACAATTACTATGCGATTGGCGGCGGCTGGAAGTCTATGATAATCTATGAGGATACGACAGGCGATGGTACTACTCGTGAGATAGACAACATTGATATATTCTTCGACGGCAACAGGGTTACTTTGTCAGTTGACTGGTATTACGTTGAGCCGCCTTATTCAGAAGCTTATTATATGGATGAAGGCTCTGTAACGCAGTTTTCAGGTGCTGTGAACGGTGATGTGATACACGCAGCTGCTGATGTGAACGGAAGCACTGTCACTATTGATCTATACTCATTCTGGAGAGCTGACGGAAAGCAGTATGGTCTCGGAACTCTTTATCTCCCGGACGGAACTGCGAATTATCTTGCGCTGATAAGAAAATAGACACATAATACACGTTGAAAAAGGAGGGGATGATATGGCTGAGAATAAATGCAGGAACTGCGGGGCGGAGCTCCTTCCCGGAGCACGCTTCTGCTCAAAGTGCAGAAGTGCTGTTACTGTTGAAGGAACTTCTCTTTTTGCTTAGAATACAGCAGCTTCTGAGATAAAGTACTGTTCTTCATGCGGAGCTGAGCTGCTTCCGGGGGCTAAATACTGTTCAAAGTACCGAACTCAGGCAAACGGAACAGTCAGTACTTACCAGGAGTCTCCGTTTGCTGTGTTCAAAGAAGTGACTATACCTGACAGAGCGACCAAAGGCGCAGTTATCCGAAATATTGTCATCGGAGCAGTATGCCTTGCGATGCTCATACTCGGGATCCTTATTATTCCCGGAAAGATATGTGATTCAAGAAATGTCGAGGAACAGGACGAATTTATTGTTGCCGAAGACACGACCAATGAAGAACAGGCCGCTGAATACGACAGGATAAATGCTGCTTTCGATGCAGGCGAATATGAAGATTATGAGCCTGAGACGGACGAGCTCGAAGCTGAATACTATGAAGACGAATTCGGAACTTATCATACTAAATATCGATCAGCTAATAGTGCTGCCTTAGATTATATAAATATGAAAACGGAGTCCTTCGGGGCTCCGTTTACATTTTACGATTGATAATAGCGGAAAAGTGTGGTATAATTGGTAAGATATATGGAAGATTATCTGCACATATTGGAATTTATATAGGAGTGTAAGCTTGGCTAATATGAGAAAAAGTTTTATTGATAATTTAAGGTGGATGGACGTTTTTCTGCTTATCCCATATCATGCAGCTCAATCATTCAACACCTGGGGAGAACTTAATTATATTTATTTTGGATCCAATAAGGCAATAAGCAGTTTTATTGTATTTTTCAGTCCTTTTTTTATGCCGCTGCTTTTTCTTTTGGCGGGCATGAGTACGAGATACGCACTTAAAAAGCGTTCATATGGGCAATATATAATTGAAAGAGTAAAACGACTTATAGTTCCGCTTATATTCGGGGTACTGACATTTTGTCCGATGCTTGCTTATATCGGTGATCTGACAAATTATGCATACAAAGGCAGTTTTTGGGAGCATTACAAGATTTTTTTCACAAAGTTGACTGATCTTACCGGCTTTGACGGCGGCTTTCATGTGGGACAGTTCTGGTTTTTATTATACTTGTTTGTAATATCTCTGGTTTCTGTTGCAATAATTGCATTAGCAAATAAGCTCCTTAAGAATAGTAATAAAACTGTATGTATGCCGTTTTGGTCAATCTGTCTTATGGTAATACCACTTCCTTTTTTATATGATCTGATTTCTGTGGGAGGAAAGAGCTTTGCGGAGTATCTGTATATCTTTCTGATCGGTCACTATGTCATTTCTGATGACGAAATGATAGAAAAAGCACAGAAATACAGACTCCATACTCTGATAATTGGACTTGTAGCTGGAATTGCCGATGTATATATGTTTATCTGGTCAGGAAAAGACTTCGGAACAATAAATGTTATAGCAAAGGCATTGGCTGAATGGTTCACTTTGCTGGCTCTGATAGGTATAGGAAAGAACAGTCTTGATCATAAGAATAAAGTATCTGAGTATATGGCAGAAAGATCCTTTCCGTTTTTCAGCCTCCACTTTTTGTGGATAGTTCTTTTTCAGTATTGGTTTGCCGATGCTTTGAGCAGTAATACTTTTCTGCTGTTTATTATACCGATCATCTGTTCATATGCAGCGACGATCATATGCTCGGAGATTTGCCTGAAAGTTCCGGCTTTACGCTTTCTTATGGGGACAAAGAATAAAGGCTGATCAATGCAGTAAACCATAATGAGTGAAAGACCGGAATTATCAAGAGATATAGGCGCAGAGGTTTTCAGAAGCTATTATTATCTTAAAGAAGAATTGGTAGAGTTTTGCAGGAAGTACAATCTGTAAACCACTGGTTCAAAGCAGGAACTTACAGATAAAAAAGAATGGAGAGATCAAAATGAAACAAAAGAAACTGCCTAACTTATTGCTTGGCATAGTTATTTCTGTAATGATATTTATTTCAAACAGCATCACCGTAGTTTATGCAGAAGAAAATATGTCATTTGACAGATCAAAAGACTTTATCGATCCCGGAGTCAGGGCAATGCCGCAATACAGATCACCAGAAGCCGGTAACGAAAACACATTAAAATATAATGATATACCAGTGTCAAGTTTTGAAGTGTCAAACCTCTCGCCCAACACTGTTAGCAGCATCGACTACACTGATTGGTGGTACAGTGAATGGGATGATTGTCACTATGTTTTTCTTCCTGCTGCCGCAGACCGCAGCAATCTTATTATTACCTATACTGCTGATGACACACTCTATTTGAATAATCAAGCTATAAGATCAGGAGAAATGGTTTCACTGCTCAGTGATGATGAATTTCAGATCTCTGTAGGAGATATGGATTGCGGCAAATTGAAGATCATGCAGTCAAATATCGGATGTATTTTTCTATCAACATCACATGGCGGAACAGATGCACTTGATCAGAATCGATATATCACTGAAACTGGTACTGCTTTGATGCTGAATGCAGATGGAATAACTGAGTACAGCGGAGAAATTGAGAAACTCACCGCTCATGGCAATTCTTCATGGGATTACAGCAAAAAGAAACCTTATAACCTGAAGCTCCCTAAGAAAGAAAATCTATATGGTATGGGGAAGGCAAAGAAATGGACTTTATTGTCAAATTATCTTGATCATTCCATGTTCAGAAATAAACTGACAGAAGAAATGTGTAAATCAGTTGGAATGGATCATGTCATGGATTCTGTTTTCGTTGATCTATATGCAGACGGCTCATATCGAGGTACCTATCAGCTATATGAAAGAGTCCAGATCCAGAAAAAACGTATCAATATTCGTGATCTTGAAGAAGCAACAGAAAAACTGAACGATCGAGACCTTGATGAGTATCAGCAAAAAGTTGCAGGTGCTGACAGCGCAGACCAATATAAGGAAAACAGCTATAAATACTTTGATATCTCAAATGATCCCGATGATATAACCGGCGGCTATCTGCTGCAATTCCAGCAATGGAACAGATATGGATATAAATGTGAAAGCGGTTTTGTTACCACAAGAGGACAGGCAATCGGTATAGATGGACCGGAATACGCTTCAAAGGCTCAGGTCGAATATATCCGTTCCTTTGTGCAGGATATGGAAGATGCAATATATTCTGATACCGGATACAATGCAAAAGGCAGGCATTACAGCGAATATCTTGACGAGGACTCGCTTATCATCGCTTATCTGGTACAGGAGATCAGTGAAAACATTGATGCAACTTATTCAAGCTTTTATCTTTGGAAGGATTCTGATCTGACCGGTGATGGCAAACTCCATTTTGGTCCTGCGTGGGATTTTGATCTGGCATATAATAATTTCCCTGCAAAACGCATCAATTCAGACGGCAATAGTGGTTTTTCTCACAGACCAGACAATCTTTTTGCTGCATATTTTCCTATACACGGATACGATGATGGTGGTATCACCTCTTCATCGGGCAGCGGTCGCCCAACTATTGGTATAAGCTGGATCGGGCAGCTCTACAAAAATGAGGATTTCGTAAAGCGTGTTGCAGAGGTATATTTTGAGAGGTTTGCCCCTTTCATATCATCATTAACTGATCATAATAATCAGGGGCTTTTACATATGGCTGAAAAGATCCAGCCTTCTGCCGAAATGAACAATGCCCGATGGCATACCTATGGAGGCGCTAAGTACTCCGTATTTGGCTCTGCCACAAGCGGAACATCTTTTTTGGATTCTGTAAGCAAGGTAGGGGATTACATCCATCAACGAACTGACTGGCTGAATAGTTTATGGGAACCATATACATATGTTAAAGGCGATGTAAATGGTGACGGAAAACTAAATATATCTGACATTGTAATATTGCAGAAATGGCTTCTTTCTGTACCTGATACACATCTATCCCAATGGCAGGCTGCCGATCTTTGTAAAGACAAAATAATAGATGGATTTGATTTATGTTTATTAAAAGAAGAGTTGCTGTACCGTTGAGTACAGCAACTCTATAATTAGAAGGTGGATATGGAAATGATTATTATCTCATTGATAATGGCGTTAAAAGTCATGTTGATGAAATATCTATTGTATTCAGATTCGGATACTATTTCCAGACTTTTCTTGAGCACCTCAGGCTGTACAGCGAATATGTAGTCGAAATTGAGTATAACAGATGTCTGAGTGTTATGCGTTTACCGAAACATTCAGAGCCTTTTTAAGTGCTGATACCTTGTTTGTACGCTCCCATGCGAAGTCAGCGTCAGGTCTGCCGAAGTGACCGTATGCAGATGTCTGTGCGAATACAGGCTTTCTGAGCTCCAGCTCTCTGATTATACCGCTTGGAGTGAAGTCAAATACTTCCGAGACCGCAGCCTGTATATCTTCATCGGAAATAATGCCTGTTCCGAATGTATTGACATAAATTGATACGGGAGCAGCCACGCCGATAGCGTATGCAAGCTGTATCTCTGCACGTTCTGCAAGTCCTGCGGCTACAATGTTCTTTGCAGCCCATCTTGCGGCATAAGCGGCACTTCTGTCAACCTTTGTGGAGTCCTTGCCGCTGAAAGCTCCGCCGCCGTGATGTGCAGCTCCGCCGTAGGTATCAACGATGATCTTTCTGCCTGTGAGACCGCTGTCGCCGACAGGTCCGCCGATAACAAATCTGCCTGTTGGATTTACGAGTATTCGTACCTCGTCATTGAGCCAGTTTTCGGGAATAACAGGCTTGATCACATATTCGATAAGGTCACTGCGGAGCTGCTCCTGTGACACTTCTTCATCGTGCTGAGTGGAGATAAGAACAGTGTCAATGCCTATAGCCTTATCGTCCTCATAAATTACAGATACCTGGGTCTTGCCGTCGGGACGGAGATATGAGAGAGTACCGTTTTTGCGTACCTCCGTGAGTCTGTATGCAAGTCGGTGTGCCAGTGAAATTGGCAGCGGAAGCAGTTCGGGAGTCTCATTCACAGCATAGCCGAAAATTATTCCCTGATCTCCTGCACCGATGTCTGTACCATTTTCTTCTCTTACTTCAAGAGCAGAGTCAACTCCCTGTGCGATGTCGGGAGACTGCCTGTCGAGCAGATTGATTATCTCAGCGCTGTGACCATCAAAACCGAGTGCTTCATGGTCATAACCGATGCTGTTTATAGCGTCACGGACTACCTTCTCTGTATTGATCTTGGCAGAGGAGCTTATCTCTCCAGCGAGGATAACGGTGTTGTTCTTGAGGACTGTTTCAGCTGCAACTCTTGCAGTCGGATCCTTTTCAAGGTAAGCGTCGAGGATAGAGTCTGAGATACGGTCAGCCACCTTGTCGGGGTGTCCCTCTGTTACGGATTCAGATGTAAAAATATACTTGCTCATAATAATTCTCCTTAATACATAAAAATAGGGAATACAGAAAACTGCATTCCCTTTGTTCTTGTTATCAGCGCACAGGCGCATACTTATAAAACAAAAGTGCTGTTTCTCCGATAAAAAACTATTCGATTGTTTATCGTCATACAACAGCAACATATCTTTTTCATCGTGAAACAACTCCTTTCATTTGATGATTATATTATACTGCATAATGCAGTAATTGTCCAATCCGGAAAAATTATAGCGAGTTATAGGCGCAGCCGATACCGTTCATATTACAGAATACTATTAAGTACATCTGGTACATCTGGGTTTATACATCATTGCTGTTATGCCGTAAAGTGTTGTTTTATGGGCTCAGGATATTGACATATTCTTTGGCTTGATATATAATCATATTATATCTATATTTTTACTATAATTACAAGGTGATCTTTATGTTGAATCAGTTTTCAAGGACACAGCTTCTGATAGGTGCAGACGCAATAAAAAAACTCTCAGAGTCGAGAGCTGCGGTATTCGGTATAGGCGGCGTAGGCGGTTATGTCTGTGAGGCTCTTGTCAGGAGCGGTGTTGGACATTTCGATCTTATCGATGATGATAAGGTCTGTCTTACCAATCTTAACCGTCAGATACTCGCCACAAGAAAAACAGTAGGCAAATATAAGGCCGAGGTAATGGCAGAGCGTATGCGTGAGATCAATCCCGAAGTTGATATACGCATACACAAATGCTTCTTTCTGCCTGAAAACGCCGATGATTTTCCCTTTGACGAATATGACTATGTCATTGACGCAGTTGATACTGTTACTGCAAAATTAGAGCTTATAATGCGCTGCAAGGAAAGGAATGTGCCTGTGATAAGTGCAATGGGCGCAGGCAACAAGCTTGACGCAGGACGTATGAAAATTGCTGATATTTATGAGACACAGGTCTGCCCGCTTGCAAGAGTTATGCGCCATGAGCTCAGAAAGCGTGGTGTAAAGAAGCTGAAGGTGGTATACTCGGACGAGCAGCCTGTACGTCCGCTTGAGGATATGTCAATAAGCTGCCGCAGTCATTGTATCTGCCCTCCGGGAGCACAGCACAAATGCACTGAACGCAGGGATATACCCGGAAGCACCGCTTTTGTACCTGCTGTAGCCGGACTGCTTATTGCAGGAGAGGTAGTGAGGGATATATGCAGGGTATGATAAGACACGGAAACATAAACGATCTTGACGCTGTTACCGAGCTTGAACGGCGATGTTTTCCCGCAGCAGAGGCCGCAGACAGAAAAGCATTTGAGTGCAGGCTGATGACTTATCACGAATGCTTCTGGGTAACAGAAAAGGATAAACATATAATATGTATTATAAATGGAATGACTGCCAACCAAAAAGACTTGTGCGATGAAATGTATGAAGGCAGCGGAGCATATGCTCCGGATGGGAAATGGCTGATGATTTTCGGAGTTGCCACTCTTCCGGAATACCAGCATAAAGGCCTTGCTTCACAGCTTATGGAATACGTTATTGAAGAGACAAAAAAACAGAAACGTTTTGGAATAGTCCTCACCTGTAAGGAAGTTCTTATCCCGTTCTATGAAAGATTCGGATTTATCAGCGAAGGAATATCACATTCGGAACATGGCGGAGCTGTATGGTATCAGATGAGGCTGATATTCTTTTGATATCAAACAGACACTTATAGCATTTATCTATAATCGGCAATGTGTTTTTAGGATTGGACAAACCGCTTTTTCGGTGCTATAATAAAACCATACCAAACGAAAGGAGCGGAGAAAATGAACAATAAAATATTCTATATACTGATAAGGCTTCGCTCTATCGTCAGGGGAAGAGACCGAATGTGCAGCAAATGACGATGTTACATCGGAAAAACTATTTAACTGAAACCATTAAGTGTATAACCTCCTAAAAAATACATTTAAATGAACGACATACAGCTTCTTCGGCAACGGAGAAGCTGTTATTTTATCCGATAAGGAGCTTTCTATGACTTTACAACAAATAAACTATCTGCTTACTATTGCTGAATCAAGATCAATGAACAAAGCAGCCGAAAAGCTGTATATCGCTCAGCCAACCCTGACAGGTGCTGTAAGAGATGTTGAAAAAGAATTTGGTATATCTGTATTCCATCGCACTCATAAAGGCGTAACTCCTACGATAGAAGGAGAGGAGTTCCTGCGGCGAATAAAAAGGGTATATCAGCAATATGAGGAAGTAATGGAATATTATGGCGAAGATAATGAATACCGTCGGAAATTTGCGGTTTCCATGCAGCATTACTCTTTTGCCGTAAAAGCCTTCATTAAAATGGCAAGGCATTATGACTCAAATCAGTTCGACCTTGCGCTAAGAGAGACTAAGACCATAGATGTTATAAAAGATGTAAGCTCGCTGAAAAGTGAGATAGGTATAATCTACACCTGTGAAAACAATCAGCGAGTTATCAATAAATTGCTGAAAGAGAATGAGCTGGAGTTCACTCCGCTTATAGAATGTCCTGCAAGCGTGTATCTTGCACGTTCACACCCTCTTGCAAATGAAAAAGAACTGACCTTTGAACAGCTCGAACCGTATCCCTGTTTATCATTTGAACAGGGCGGCGAGTCCGAGCTCTTCTTTGCTGAGGAGATACTCATAGAACACGCCTATCAGAAAACCGTTAAGGCCACCGACCGTGCAACTATGATGAATCTTATGGCAGGGCTCAACGGGTATACTCTTTGTTCAAGCATATATTCCGAAAAGCTGAGCGGTGACCAGTTCCTTGTCATACCCTTCAAGGATGATGACAATACAAAAAGCCTCATGACAATAGGCTATATCACTAAGAAAAACTGGGAACTCAGCAGCATGGGCGAACAGTTTATCGAGGAGATACATAAGGCATTGAAAACAACAGAATAAGGCTTTATATCGTATACCGTCTGATGAATAATCAGGCGGTTTTTTGTTTTTAACCGAGGTTATCAGTTTTTCCGAGAATGGTATCTCATAAATCGGTATTGGACAAGCCTACTAAACCTATGTATAATATAAGCATACCTCAAGCAAAGGAGAATAGATAATGGCAAAGAAAATAAATCTGGAAATGACCAGCGTTGAGAACCGTGAAATGCGTCTCGGTACTATCATCGCATGGGACGGAGCTGCCTCGGATCTTGTTAAAGAATCGGATTACGAAGGCAGAAAAGAAAAAAAGAAAGGCAATGATATCCCAAGGGAAAAACAGGGAGGCTGCTGCGGAAACGGAAGCAAAGCCTGTCGCTTATGTGAACTGAAAACACCGCTCAATCAGCAGACCATGTGTGCAAATGCTATCGTAGAATGTCAGATAGGAAACCTCACAGACTGCATACTCATACAGCATTCGCCGATCGGATGCGCCGCAGATAATGCATGGTTCAACCTTGCGTTCAAAATGGGACTGACACGCCGGCATAAGCCTGTACAGAATCTTAAAATATTCTGCACTAACCTTCTTGAAAAGGACATGGTGTTCGGAGCGAGCGATAAGCTGAGACAGGCTATCAGAGATGCAAAGGAGCGTTTTGCTCCAAAAGCGATATTCATATCAATGGCTTGTGCTACTGCGATAATCGGCGAAGATATCGACAGTATAGCCGATGAAATGGAACCAGAAGTGGGAGTGCCGGTAATACCGCTCCACTGTGAGGGATTCCGTTCAAAGCACTGGAGCACAGGCTTTGATATCTCTCAGCACGGTGTTGCACAGAAGATAGTAAAGAGGAACCCGAAGAAGCAGAAAGACCTCATAAACATAGTTGCACTGTGGGGTACTGACTACTTCACGGATATCCTCAAACCGCTGGGACTCCGTGTGAACTATATGATCGACTGTGCGAATTACGATGAACTTGCTCAGGCTTCGGAGGCTGTTGCAACTTCCACATTCTGCCATACTCTCGGTTCGTATATGGCGACAGTACTTGAACAGCATTTCGGTGTTCCGCAGATAGACGCTCCACAGCCTTACGGCTTTGCAGGAACTGATGCGTGGCTCAGGGCTATAGCCAAAATAGTCGGCAAGGAAAAAGAAACTGAGGAATATATAAAATCAGAGCATGAAAGAGTAATGCCGAAAATACTTGAACTCCGTGAAAAGTTCAAAGGAGTCAAGGGATTTGTAATGACAGGTTCGGCTTACGCACACGGACTTATCTCCGTACTTCGTGAGCTTGGCATAGAAGTTGACGGCTCTGTAGTATTCCACCACGATCCTGTTTATGACGGTGCGGCAGAGAACCAGAACTCGCTGAAACATCTCGTTGACAATTACGGCGATATTCCGCATTACACAGTCAGCAAAACTCAGGCATATCAGCTGCCGCAGGTATTCCGCAGAGTTAAGACAGATTTCGTTATCATCCGTCATCAGGGGCTTGCTCCCGAAGCTGCAAAGCTGGGTATTCCTGCACTTGCAATGGGTGATGAACATATCCCCGTAGGCTATGACGGCATGATAAGAACAGGAGAGATACTCCTTGATATACTTGCAAGAAAACGCTTTAATCAGGTACTTCAGCGTCATGTTGAACTGCCGTATACAAAGTGGTGGCAGTCGCAGGACGATCCGTTCATACTTTCAAAAGAGCCTGAAATTTTAGATAAGGCACTCAGCGAAAAACTCAAAAAGAAAGGTGCATAAAAATGGCAGAAACTAAGACAAAAAGTGGTACGATAGTTCATCCGCATTACGGATGTACAGTAGGTGCGGCATATACAGTAGCAGCAATAAAGGGAGGTGTTCCCATAGCAAACTGCGGTCCGGGATGTATGTACAAGCAGTTCTTCCTTATCAGCTTTGATAACGGATTTCAGGGCTCGGCAGGTGCAGGCGGAGGAAATATCCCAAGTGCAAATGTTGGCGAAAATGATATCGTATTCGGCGGTACAAAAAAGCTTGATGATCTTATCAGGTCTTCCCTTGCGGTACTGAAAGGCGATCTGTATGTAGTTCTTACAGGCTGTTCCGGAGAGCTTATCGGTGACGATGTAGAAAGCGTGGTAAGAAAATACCGTGAACAGGGATTCCCGATAGTATGTGCCGAAACAGGCGGATTCAAGGGAACTAATCTCACAGGACATGAGATAGTTGTGGAATCTATAATAAACCAGTATGTAGGCGATTACGACGGTGAAAAAGAACAGGGACTTGTAAATCTCTGGTTCGATGTTCCGTACTTCCACCAGAACTGGCGTGGCGATTATCTCGAAATTGTCCGTATCCTCAGAGCATCAGGACTGAAAGTAAATGTCCTTTTCGGACCTCAGAGCGGTGGTGCGAAGGAATGGAAAAACATTCCAAAGGCTCAATTCAATCTTGTAATATCTCCTTGGGTAGGCTTAAAGACAGCAAAACTGCTTGAGAGAAAATACGGCCAGCCATATCTGCATATACCTGAGATACCAATAGGCGAAGAAGCAACAACTGCATTCATACGTCAGGTAGTTGAATTTGCAGGGATAAGCAAGAGAAAATCAGAAGCCTTTATAAAAGAGGAATCGGAGCTTTACTACTATTTCCTTGAACATTTTGCAGAGTTCTTCTCGGAATACTGGTTCGGACTTCCTTCGCAGTTCGCAGTTATCGGTGACAGTGCATATACACTTGCATATACAAAATTCCTTGCATCGCAGATAGGAATGATACCTGTAAAACAGATAATCACAGACAATCCGCCGCCGAGATACCGTGAGAAAATTGCTGAATACTTACATAATTTAGCGGAAGATGTTTCAGTTGAACCTGAATTTATCGAGGACGGATATCTTGTAGAAGAATCGCTCAGTAATACGGATTTTGGTTCAGGAGTACCTCTTATCCTCGGAACCACATGGGAATCAGACGTTGCAAGAGAAAAGAAAGGATTACTCATAGAGGTCGGCCCTCCGACAACTGAAGAAGTAGCCATAAACAAGACATATATAGGATACCGTGGAGCATTCACGCTCCTTGAAAGGATATATTCAGCCGCAGTAGGCGGTAAGTAATGAGGTGATTTTATGGCATATCGGATAGCGATAGCCTCAACTGACGGGATAGTTGTAAATCAGCATTTCGGTCATGCAGAGAGATTTCATATAATTGAGATAAATGATGAAAAGAATACTTATGATTATATCGGAACAAGGGAATCCGAGCGTGTCTGTCAGGGGCATTATCATCACGATTCCTCATTCGATAAGGTAATAGATGTGCTCAGCGATGTTCATGCAGTGGTCGTTGCAAAGATAGGACAGGGCGCATCACAGCAGCTTGAGAGCCGGGGACTTACGGTTTACGAAGCACCGTTCCCTATAGAGCCGCTGATCGAAAAGATAATAAATGATAAGCTGTGGGAGGTGGACGAATGGCAATATCCTACGAAGAACTGACCGACAAGCATCCCTGCTATGCAAGAGGAAAAAAGGGCACGACAGGCAGGATACATCTTCCTATCAGTCCCACCTGCAATATAGAATGCCGTTTCTGCGACAGGCGCATAAACGATTATGAAAATCGACCGGGAGTTGCTTCGACAGTGATAAAACCTGATGAAGCAATTGATGTGATCAAGAAATCACTTGAACTGTGTCCTGCCATAAAAGTTGCTGGAATAGCAGGCCCAGGTGATACACTTGCTTCGGACTATGCGCTGGAAACGTTCAAACTCATAAAAGAGAATTTCCCCGATCTGGTGAAATGCATGAGCACAAACGGACTTCTCCTTGCAGAAAAAGCTGATGAGATAATTGCCACGGATATAGACTCGCTGACGGTCACTGTCAATGCTGTTGATCCCGAAATAGAGGCAAAGCTCAACCGTGGTATACTGTGGCACGGAAAGCATTATACAGGTGTTGAAGCGGCTGAGATACTCATAAAAAATCAGCTTGAAGGCATAAGAAAAGTCAGTGCGGCAGGTATTACGATCAAGGTCAATACAGTGCTTGTCATCGGCATAAATGATGAGCATATCGAGGAGATAGCAAAGACCGTAAAGGCGGCAGGAGCTTCCATATACAATATAATCCCGCTTATCCCTCAGAACGAACTGAAAGATTATCCCGAGCCGACCTGCGCTCAGATCGAGAGCGTCAGGGCTAAGGCTGCAAATTATATTGATGTATTCAGGCATTGTCAGAGATGCCGTGCGGACGCTATCGGAGTTCCCGGCGAAAAGGATTACGGTGACCAGATATACTTAAAGCGTATCGCACATAAGGATACATTCTCACACGGCTGACAGTTTCATGCCCGCAGGAGCTTTATCCTGTACTGTACCGCTGCATTTTATCTCTGCTGCAGCGGTGCAGTTATCCTCAAAAAACAATGAAAGGTGTAATTAAAAATGGCTAAAGAATTAAGACAGATCGCAATATACGGAAAAGGCGGTATCGGAAAGTCTACCACAACTCAGAACCTTACAGCAGGACTTGTTGAGCGTGGAAATAAAGTAATGGTCGTTGGATGTGATCCGAAGGCTGACTCGACAAGACTTCTCCTCGGCGGACTTGCACAGAGAACGGTTCTTGATACTCTCCGTGAAAACGGCGAAGATATTGAGCTTGAAGATATCCTCAAGGAAGGATACGGCGGTACACGCTGCGTTGAATCAGGCGGTCCTGAGCCGGGCGTAGGCTGTGCGGGACGTGGTATCATTACTTCCATCGGACTTCTTGAAAGACTGGGAGCATACACTGACGACCTGGATTATGTATTCTACGACGTTCTTGGTGACGTTGTGTGCGGCGGTTTCGCAATGCCTATCCGTGAGGGTAAAGCAAAGGAGATATACATCGTTGCCAGCGGTGAGATGATGGCTCTCTATGCGGCAAACAACATCTCAAAGGGTATTGCAAGATATGCAAAGCAGGGGGGTGTACGCCTCGGAGGTATCATCTGCAACAGCCGAAATGTTGACCGTGAGCGTGAACTTGTTGACGCATTTGCAAAAGAACTTGGCACACAGCTTATCCACTTCGTTCCCCGTGATAATGAGGTACAGAGGGCGGAGATCCGTAAGAAAACAGTTATCGACCACAAACCCGATGCACATCAGGCTGACGAGTACCGTGAGCTTGCAAGAAAGATCGAAGAGAATACACAGTTTGTTATCCCCAAGCCGCTTACTCAGGAAAGACTTGAAGAAATTCTCCTTGAATACGGACTTTTTGACTCTATCAAGGAAAATGATTATCACATCTGAGGTGAAGTATGAAAATAGATATCGACAGAGTAAAAACTGTTACTCCTGATACACTTATCGGCGATATGGTACTGTTTCACCCTGAAACAGCAGAACTGCTTTTCAGTATCGGTATGCACTGCCTCGGCTGTCCTTCATCAGGAGTTGAAACTGTAAAAGATGCCGCAAGTGTTCACGGACTTGATACGGATAAGCTCGTATCGCAGCTTAATAATATTATTCATAACTGAAAGCTATAGCCTGTTCTTATAGCTGATAATTGATAATAAAGATTGGACAAATCCCCAAATACAGGCTATAATATATACATACCCCAAAGGAAAGGAGCTGTACAAATGGTAACAAGAAAGGATTCCATACAGCACATTTTCCGCTCAGTGCTCATTTGTACAGAGCGGATGTGGAAAGCAGGACGATGTTGAAGAGACTGCGTTTTGAATGATCTCCGAAAAATATGTGCCATAGGAATAAAAAGGTGTTAGTTATGATATTAAAGAGTTCCATTAGCTTTTTCAGAAAAGTGTTTGAAAGTGATATGTATTTCATTCGTACAGAAACAGGGTATGTGGTATTTGATCCCCGAACAGTTTCTGATGAAAATATTGTAACTGATGCTGATAAAGATCAATAAGACAACCGTCCGAGCTCTCATTTGGTTCGGGCGGTTTTTTGTATATTGTGATATGATTTTTATCAATATACTGATATGAAACATCTATGATCCGGTAAAAATGGCATTTGACAAACTCCGATTATATCAGTCGTTTGCTATAATTGATTTGATAGCATTTTTTATTTGTAAGGCATTAGCACAAATGAGCTGATGTCTTTTCTTTATGTTCTTATAGATTGGACATCATCCTTGTCCATTTTTTGACCTATGCTTTAACGACTGTTCCAAGTATACTTGAATTATGGAAAACAAATGCAGCTACATCTGAACTCTCTACGGCATTGCAAGGGAACTGAGCTGGGAAGAGCATATTATTACTTTTTTCAGCGTATTGTAAATGCTTTCCTTGTATGTTAGAATGAGCTCATATTTCTTTAGAAAAAGGTATTGACTTAAAGAAATAGAAATGATACAATAAACGTAGAATTTAAGGTTGATACTAAATTTTATTAGGTATAATTTAGCATTAACTGCGTGAACATTTTAGGCTTTAAACTATAGCAGATCATCATTTTTGTTTAATTACTGAAAAAACACTATATTCAAACTTACTCTCATATGAAGGAACTATGTCAGAAAAAACTAAAAAAAGAAATACGAAAAAGATCATTATAATTTCAATCAT
>LVAK01000160.1 GCA_001604035.1 Clostridiales bacterium Firm_05 | reverse complement strand
TGTTGTGGAATCGCCGAGAGTCTTTACGATATAGTTCACATACTCATCCATGTAAACTACGCCGTCTGTAAGATCAGGCTCAAGGGAGAGCTCTCCGTCCTTCTTGAATTCCACCTTGTTCCAGCGCTTTGAAGGAGCCTTTTCAGCTTCTGTGACAGTACCGTTCTTATCGGCGGAAACATAGCCTGCCATCTGAAGAGTTGCCAGCTTATAGGGGATATTGTACTTTTCGCCGAAGCCGGAGAGCTTTCTTACAGCAGCGCCTGCTCCGTCAGTTATATCACCGATATTGGTATCGGAGCTGTGGTGCCAGTCCTCGCCGGCATTTGACCAGTTTGTCTCCCAGTTATAGCCAGTGTAGCGGTTACCGCCCTGTCTGATATTATTGACAGTCACGTTCTTGACATTGCCTGCATCAAAAGCATTAACACCGTAGATATAAGGGCTTATCTCCTTTTTGGTGCCGTCAAGCTTGACGTTGACCTTCATTGAATATGCTGTTCCCTCAGCAGACACCGTGCCTACCGGTATAACTGCCGCATTTGCCAGCACACATACGCCTGCAAGCAGACCTGAAAAGCTTCTCTTAAACATTTTAATCCTCCTGAATTATGTTTATTCCTTATGCTCCTCTCTGAAAGGAGCTTTTGACCATATGTCTATATCCGGTTCTCTGTATGAGAGGAAATGAACAAGCGATTCGGCAAGAGTGAATATTCCAAGCAGCGGTACATTATGTACATACCCGTACATGGGGAAGGTCATGTCGCCGGTATTGGCAGTTATCTTCCACATTATACCAAAGCGGTCAAATCTGTCCACAATGTCTGAAACTATCTCCAGCGGCATATCCAGTGCTTTTGCGATATGCTCCTTTGTGATAAAGATATTTCTCTCAAGTGTCTCTGCAAGGCAGATTATCCTGAGCGCATTCTCATCGGCAAGGAATCCGAATAGTTCAATCATCCTCTGACTCACTGAGAAATAGCTGTTAATGCCGTTTTCAGGTATACGCATGAAACAGAAGTACTGCATATCCTGATTCAGCCTTGCCACTGCAAGTTCGTTATCCGTGCGGAGCTGAGAGAAGGTCTCTCTCTGAAGCTGTTCCGGGAATCTGATATTTTCCGGAGCAGCACTGCTGTTGTACGCACAGAGCATATGGTAAAGCTGCTCCATAACGAAAGAACCTTTATCCTCCGGCGGAAGCTTCTGAAGCTTCTCTGCCGCAGCACGGTTCACATTGACAGCGCCGTCATCATCCTTTAGTCCGAAAAGCGTATCCAGCGATACGTCCAGCACCTTTGACAGCTTCGGAAGCAGCTCTCCGTCAGGATAGCTGCCCTTCTCCCATTTTGACACTGCCTGCGGAGTAACCATGAGCAGTGCGGCAAGGCGGCTCTGGGTAAGACCTGCCTTCTTACGGAATTTTATAAGATTTTCACTGAATTTATTATCCATAGCAAGAGCTCCCTCTCCGAGCTTACTGCTGCAATGGATATCCTTCGCCTGTTTTTTCAAACCGTTCTTCATGCTTATATGATATCATAGTCTCCGGTTGAATTCAAGCAAAGTATTCTTTGCAGAGTTGAACTCGTGATTGTAATTACAACTTATGGTTGTTATTTTTATTATAGCACTATCCGATCTGTTTTGCAATAAAAAAACGGACATAAAATGTCCGTTCTTAAAAATATTATTCATGGTCTGCATTTCCGTAAAAGCTCTCAATGATAGGAACATATTCCGGTGCAGATACCCTCAGCTTTTTCAGTGCCTCTCTTCTATGTCTCAGCAGCATTTCGTACACCTTCGGATCGTGCTCACGGAGTCTCTCTTCAAAATGCGCATCATGCTCCCTTATAGCCTCCAGAGCCTCCGGATTCCTCCTTGCGATCCTTTCGGCAAGGAAGAGCTTCCGGCGTTCTATAGCCTCCTCTATCCTTGCAGGAGCGATCCCCAGCTTATCAGCCAGTTCACGCAGATGCACCTGTATATGCTCCAGAAGCTCCTCCTGATCCGGCTCGCTTATACCGTCCCATGGCTCTGCACCTATGACCTCACTGAGCTGAGTCTCCGGATCACTGTCGGGGCTGAGCTCCGCCAGAAGCTTTTCCGCATACCTTTCATATTCATCGTCTGCCAGTGTACCGAAAGCCCATTCAAATTCAAGTCTGTTAATATCTCCGGCAGTGAACAGTCTGTCCTCCGAGATGTCAGTCTCAGTCAGCACATACGGCTGATCGATGCCGGCGGCAAGAAGCGCAGCCGGTATAGTTCTCCGGCAGCAGCCCTTTTCCACAAGATCAGCGAGTCCAAGCTGTCTGAACCTGTCATTCAACTGTCCGATATGCGAAGCAAAGTACAGCGAAATTCCTCTGCCGGCAAGCAACTTTCTAAGAGAGGCTATCTTGTCTGCGGAGGTTATATCGATATTGCATATCGCTCCCGAATCTACGACCACGCA
>LVAK01000159.1 GCA_001604035.1 Clostridiales bacterium Firm_05 | reverse complement strand
GCGGGCAGCCTGGACGACTACTACGTCGGCGACGTCACCAAGATTCGCCAGATTCTCATCAATATCCTGGGCAATGCGGTCAAGTTCACCCCGAAGGGCGGAAACATCGACCTCAACGTGGAAAAGATTGCCGCGTTCGACAACAAGTCCACGCTCGTCTTCAAGATTAGCGATACCGGTATCGGCATCAGCAAGGAATTCCTGCCCAAGATTTTCGACACGTTCACCCAGGAAAACGCCACCACGGCTTTCGAGTACGGCAGCAGTGGCCTCGGCATGGCGATTACCAAGGGTATCGTCGACATGATGAACGGTAAGATCGATGTGGAAAGCGAAAAGGGCAAGGGGGCCACGTTCTGCGTGACGCTCACCCTCAACGACAGCATGCGCAAGCAGGCGACCGACGACGAAATCGAAATCCACCCGAGCGAAATGAGCGTGCTGGTGGTGGACGACGACGAGATTGCCCTGGGGCACGCGAAACTCGTGCTCGACAAGGCGGGAATCCTCACCGACACGGTGCTTACGGGCAAGGAAGCGGTGGAGATGGCGAAACTCCGCCACGCGAGACGCGAGCCCTACAACCTGATTGTGATTGACTGGCAGATGCCCGAGATGAACGGCATCGAGACGGCGCGCGAAATCCGCAAGGTGACCGGCGACGAGTCCGCCATTATCATATTGACGGCCTACAACTGGGACGACATCCTGGACGAGGCCCTGGCAGCCGGCGTGGACTGCTTCATTTCTAAGCCCTTGTTCTCGGGAATCCTGCTGGACGAATTCAAGAACGCCCTCCGGCGCAAGAAGGAACACACCTCGCTTGCGAAGAACAAGGCGGAACTTGCCGGAAAGCGGGTTCTCCTTGCCGAAGACATGGATGTCAATGCGCAGATCATGATGGAAGTGCTGAAGATGCGGGACTTGCAGGTGGAACTGGCCGTAAACGGTCGCAAGGCCCTGGAAATGTTCCGCGACCATCCCGAAAGTTATTACGATGCCATCCTTATGGACGTGCGCATGCCCGAAATGGACGGTCTCGAGGCAACCCGCGTCATCCGTTCCATGGAGCGCGAAGACGCGAAGCGCATTCCCATTATCGCGCTCACTGCGAACGCCTTCGATGAAGACGTGCAGAACAGCCTGCAGGCCGGCATGAATGCGCACCTGAGCAAGCCGGTAGAGCCCGACGTGCTCTTCGAGACGCTCGAGGAATTGCTGTAACCGTAATGAACTTGTTTATATGGGAAATGCGGAATCATTGACGCACATCCTTTTTTTGACTATATTTGTGCAACCTTATAAAGAGGTTCGCTCGCGTAGGACTTTTTTTAGAACCCCTATGCGAGCTGGATTGCCCACCGTTACTGGGCTAAGACTCACCTACATAATGTAGAATTTCGCAAGAAAGTCTGTAGAACCCCTACATTCAAGACAGCTGTCGTGCGCCTCCTAAGCCAAGCAATAGGAGGCCTATTTTGGCGACTCGATACACTATTAGGCAAATCAACAAATCCCGCGGCAATCGGACTTGGTATGGATGTACTTACCGTGATGGCTGCTCGCCTGAGCAAGTTTCACTGCACACAACCAGCAAGCAAGTAGCCCAAGCCTGGCTCCGTAAGATGGAATCCGCAGAAATGGTGCCTCCGTTGATTCGGCGTGCGGAAATGGATATTCCACTTGAAAAGGCTGAATCGGAGTATCTTGCCTACATCCGTCTAGCACATAAACCGATTACCTATGTGACATATTCGTACCGTCTCCGGCCTTGCTGGGAGTTCTTTGCCAAAAACAAGGTCGATTCCTTACGAAAGATTACGCCCGTGGTATTGACTCAGTTGGTAGAGTCGTTTACCGAAGACCGTCGTAAGACCTTGCGCGAGCGGTTCAAGTCGCTTCGAGCTTGGATGGCGTGGTGCGTGGATCATTATGAATTGCTGGATTTTGCACCGTGGCGCAAAGTCAAATTGCGTCCTCTGCCTCCACAAGAGGAAAAGGAGTTTTGGACGGTGGCGCAATTGGAGGCTATCCTTGCGGCGGCTCCTACTCCGTTATACAGACTGTTCCTGGGATTTATGGTCTATTCTGGACTTAGGTATAGGGAGGCGTTGACTATGCGCTGGGAGGACATATCACCGGATTTATCTTATTTTACGCTGGTTGGCAAGATGGATAAATTCGCAAAAATGCCGATTGCTGCAAAACTGCGAACCCTAATAGAGTCCGTGCGCCAAGATGGCGTATCTGGGAGGATCTTTCCTCCGTCAGTAATGCCGCAAACGAGTTGCGAACTTATCCCAATCCTCAAGGTGGTTGTTATGACTGCCGGACTTAAAGCACCAGGGCGTATCGGGTACCATAAAATAAGGCATTCGTTCGCGACTAATTTACTGCGTTCGGGCATCGACGTGCGTACCGTGTCCCAAGCGATGCGCCACGCCCAGGTCAGCACGACTCTCGATATTTACTGTCATACAACGGAAAAAAGCGTTGTCGATGCCGTAAATTCGATTTAAGCGTAACAAGCGTCCCCTTGAATGGGGACGCTGTTCTTATTTATGCACGAATACTAATGACATTTGTCAGGTCATCCGACAGATTAACCAGGTGCAATCCTTCAGCTTTGACACTAGCCCATAAATCATCCCAAAAACGATTTATGTCCCTGAAATCGCGAGGGTTACTGTAATGCATCTCTGTCACTCGACTATTGACGGCGTGTCCTAACTGCTTGTCGCCGAGCCCTGGACATTCGTAATTTATGGTAGCACATCCTGTACGACGAAGACAGTTGCTGCCATAATCACGACCGGAGACGCCTACAATCTTACAGATGAACATCTTGATTTTATCGTTTCGGACTCCATAAGAAGACTGGGTAAAGACGTAATCGTTTCCAAGGGTGTTGTGCAAGCGGGTTCTTTGGATTGCCGAGAACGCCTCTTGCATTACCTTGGGGAACTGCGCATAACGAGCTACGCTGCCCTTAGAATTAACCACCTTGACCCATCCTTCTTTCGCGTTAAGATCGCGCCAGCGGAGTCCTTGAACCTCGATATCGCGTAAACCTCCGACAAGATGAGAGACTATCATTGCGTACAATTCGGAATCGACAATTTTGGTCGCGAGAATCTGCCTGCATTGTTCATCGGACAAAAATGGCTTGGTCGTTCTTTGCTTATAGCCGAGCTTTCTGCTGTAATTAGCGAAAGCTTCAATGTAATTGCGGTCTATCAGAGATGATTCTTGGGTCGAATCATACCAGTTCAGGAATGCTTTTGTGGTTTTGATGACTGCCTTGGCCGTGTCGATTCCCTTTACGGTTTCTTGCAAGTATATGATGTATTTTCCGATGATTTCCCTGCGGTAAAGGTCGCGAATATCGTGGATCCGGTTCTTCTCGCAAAAAGGGAGCAGATGAGCCTTGAGGCGGCTTGCGTTCGTTTTTTCGGTCTTGATGCGGGATTCATAAAGCCGTTCATACTTGCGGTCACCTTGACAGCATTCCGCCATACGTAACTTGTGCTGGTTATATTGACCCACCACAATATCGGGTTCCCTGGAATCCAATAAGACCAAGAGACGGCTGCGTGTGTTCTGCGCGACGGTTTTATCAGCCGTTGTCAGGGACAGCTGCGAAATCCGTTCCTTGGCTCCGCGTTTGCAGGCTTCGAGCGCGAAATAGCGTCCGGGTTTGACGATTCTGATGTAATCCGCGCCTTTGGCTTTTGCGGCCATCCACCAATTCATAGCAATATCGTTTACGATGTTATTCATTATGACCTCTTTTTTTTCATCGTAAGCGCATAGGGAGCCTCCTTTTTGGGGTGTTCATTGACGATAATCCTTGTTTGAAACTTGAATCTTGTGAATTATAGCAATCCGGGGTCAATTGTGCAACTTTTTCCCAGACCCGTCAAAATCCAGTGGTTCGGGGTTGTTTTGGGTGTGGGTCTCTTTGTCTTGGTACCGCAAAGCGGTAGTTGGTCAAGACTGTTCCCGACAGTTAAGTGACTAGAGTGTATCAAGGTGTATTCTTTATGATTGGGCTCCTTTAGGCATATTCTTTATCAAAGAAGGATTAAGCGGTATTCTGGTATGATTGGGTCAACTAAGGTAGATTGACTTTAATCAAGGTGTTCTTTACACCACCCCACCTAAGGCCACCTAGGGTGGGTCAGGGGTATGCCCCTGTTTACGGTATCGGTAAAGCCTGCGGCACTCGACTCCTTTAGGAGGAGAAGGACGCTGGCTTTGCCGTTTACATTCTCCTTGCTGGAAGAGGAGAAGCTTTGACTTCGCCGTGTCAAGAACGGCTTTGACGGCTAGACCGGTTCACAGTAGAGAACGAAGTGATCTGCTGGGAATCCAGCGAGTTTATATTGCGGAACCAAAGTTTTGAACTCGGAACTAAAATACTGAACTCGGTACCTAAAATCTGAACTTTTTGGCGTCCTAAATAATGAACTCTGTTTAGGGTTGGAGTGCTGTTTATTGTTTTCATAGAAATTATCCTTCTATGGAAAATGTTGCTAGGTCCCAATCAGACCAAGCTTTGCGTCGTTCCTTGAGCAGGGCAAAGAACTTGGCTACGGTGGCTTTGGCGACGTGATATTCGTCCATAATCTGTGCATAGCTCCAGGAACCGATTTCGCGTTTTTTCAGAAATTCGTCGATAAGCAGCTTGACCTTGGGCGAGTATGTCAGCCGTAGCAGCTTGTTTTCTTCGGTAAACTTGCCAGCCTGGGTCTTTTCGAGGTATTTTTCAAGCGTCCAACGGTCTTTCTCCGGTAAGAGCTTGTCACTGTCGCGTAATTTGTCGTATGCGTAAAACTCGAAATTCTGCTTTGCGTTCTTGATTAGCCAGTCGTTCGCGGTCGTTTCACCAATCAGTTTCTTCCAGGCTTCGGCACGGTTCTTGTTTTTCATAACGAAGACGATTGCGGCTGAAACGTCGGAGAACTCGACTCGTTTCCCGGCACTTTTGGCGATAAGAGCGTTAGGGATGATTACATCGTGGTACACTCTGGTGTAAAGACGGTAAATCGACTTCTGCGTTGGGGACTTGTTCCAGCGTCGGTCGTAGGAGAAATCCTTGCCGCAATACCCCTTGATCTTGAAGTGGCTCAGGGTCTTACTGGTTGACAGAAGCCAGTGCCTAGATTTGCGCTTGCTCACTCTGGATATGGCTTCGTCATCGGAATTGGATTTTGCCGTGTTTTCCTGAGTGTCGGACTGTTCAATTGCCGTAAGGATTTCTTTAAGCCGTGTTTCTGATATCTGGTGGAACTTTTGATCCTGGGTCCACCTAAGATAGAAACGCTCATTATTCTGGTTCTTTAGTTCTCGGAGGTTGCCGGAGAGCTTGATGCAGGCTTCTCGCAGTTGTGAGGCTATAGTATTGAATAGCTGTAGGCGTGTCGCGCACAAGGCCATAGGCTTATGCTGGTTTTCCGGATAAAACGGGGTTGTCGTATTGGTTGCCGGATTGAATGTTCGCAAAGACAAGTGACGATTGATGTCCTTGAACTCCCTGAACGGAGCTATGACATTGTTATAGAGATCTGCCGTAAAGTCATACCATCCGGGCTTGTACTTGTCGCGGATGTAGTTATAAGATTCGCCTTCTGGGATGTCTTCTGGCTCCAAGAGTACCGCTGACAGGTAGTTTGGCGTGTCTTTGGTGCCGATATTGATTGACTTGTATATCATAGGTCTCTACTCCTACACAAAGAATTGAAAGGCACCGGAACGACTTGAAGTAGAGAACGGTCATTCCGGTGCCAGTGTTGAAAAGGTTGTCCTGCGGTCTCTACTCCGCTTCATCAACCAGTTT
The DNA here is from genome assembly GCA_001604035.1 of Clostridiales bacterium Firm_05. Lineage (GTDB taxonomy): Bacteria > Bacillota > Clostridia > Oscillospirales > Ruminococcaceae > Ruminococcus. Next base: position 14,583 of record LVAK01000159.1, on the reverse strand, counting down.
ATCTATTTGCTATGAGAGTCTGGAAAGCTGATGCTTTCAGGAACTTCATCAATCCAGCTGAGGTCAGTGGTGCATTCTTCATCGTTCTCGCTTGTTGGATTCTCGTTCTTTTGAATATGTTTAAGGAAAGGCATATTGTACATTTTCCGAATCCCGTCGTTTGTTTGCTTTATGATGCTGTCTTTTTTTTCGATTGTTACGTTATAGTTATCCCAGTCGAGATTGTTTGCGTTGTCACATTCTTCGGCATCCTTGTTTGGAACATAAATAGTGACGTGGTATTCGATTTCGGATCCAAATTTGATTTTACAAAACCAGTTCTGAAAATCTTCTGAACCGCCATTTTTGCAGCATTTGACGCTTGCCATAGATAACAATTGGTTTTGTGCTGCTGTGCGGTTACTGGGCTCTATGATCTTGCCGTAATAGGGGTAAATTTCAGAATCTTCGGTTTCGTCATAAGCTTCACAATACAATGCAAGATAGGGTTTACTGTATTCATCTCCGTTTACACGGTGGCATAATTCTTCTTCTTCGCGACGTTGGTTGGCCCAATCTTTGTAGGTGTTGAAGCGGCTTTCAATAATATTGCATAATGCCTTTACATTGCGCAAATGTTCGTCGGGTATCTCATCGTCACAGTAGCTCGAAAAACCGTCTTCTGTTTCATCAAAATCTTCATAACAGGGATCCTCGATAATGCTCCATGCGCCTTCGGAGAAGAAATCTAGAACGCAAACATCTATGGCATCATTGATGTCGTTGTATAGACGGTCAATGTTGTTTGCGTACAGCGCGATATTCCAGTCTACATTGGCCATTCTTGCCGCTTCGCGTAAATCTTTGAGAGTCAAGATTGTATTGTTTGCTGTGGTTATTTTTACGGATTCTTGCGAGACACCGTTTTTGTTATTCATTTTACGATTCCTTTATGGTTTATAGATTTTAGGTTAGGCTCAAGCCGTCGCGGGTCGGTTACGACTCGTTCTGGGAATGAACATTTGTTTCTTTTTGAGAAAAATCCGGGGAGCAGCTGATTGTCTAAAGGACCCGGAATGTTTTTTATAGAATCAATAGGCCTTTAACTGATTCTATTTGGGTTGAACACTCTAATTGTTGCTAACTAGATGAAGCTTATTCTTCCACCTCTCCGAAAAGTTTGATGTACTTCTCTGCGGAAAGATGATGCTCTGCCCATTTCTTTGCTTCGTCAATGGATAAGGGACGCCAGACTTCTCCGCCGGTAATTGTTGTGCCATATGTCTCTGCGTAACTTGACATTGGGCCGCCCCAACCATACAAGAAAAATTCACCGGTTTTCTTGCAGTAAAGATTCTCGGCTTCGTACCGAGAATCATTACCCTCATAATCGTTGTCAAAGCAACCGACACATTTTGCTGTGTCAGTATCGTAGAGACGGCCATTAATAATTTTTTTCATATATTGTATCCTTGTTATATCGAGGCGGTATTGCCTTCGATAGTCCAAATATAGACTCGTCAATACGGAGTGCGTATAGGTCCGAAAAAACAGAATTTCTCGTTTTAGAAGCTCTAAAAATTAGAGTTTCTAAAATGATATGGCATTTTGTAGGGAAATGGTGGTGTTTTATTAGGGGTGAAAAGCTTCTGAAAAAGATCCCGTTTTGTTAGGAATCGGTTGATTTTTCCCCAGAAATGGCATTAAATAAGCTATCGATATAGCTATCAGGCCCGTGCTTGTAAAGCAGTTCGTCGAGCCGCTTTTTTTCGTCGTCGCTCAAGTTTTCCTTGGTTTGCAGGCTGTCTATTTCCTCAGATTCCTCGGCAAGTTGTCGCTCGCGCTTTTTGTGTTCATCCTTTAGCCACTGATAGTATTTCTGTATGGTTTTGTTTCGGTTGCGGTTCCTTTCAATTTTTTCATCGCTAGGAATTTCGTCCTTGACCAATTTGTGTTTGAAATTTTGCTCTGCGGTCATTTTTTTATTTTGCAAGACCTTCTTCCGGCTTCGTTCAGTGGCGGCTATGCGCATTTTTTCGCTAGTATATTTGCAGCAAGTTTTATTCTGTAGTCGCGAGGCTGGCTTTAAGTTTTTTTCTAGATCATCTATAAGAGGGGTAAGTATATGTAACGCGTCATAAAGTCCAGGACGGATCTGTTGGCATATGGGGTCACTGCTATAAAAATCTGGATCGCAATCGTCTTTGCTGGATATCTCCTCGATTAAATCCATTGTTCGGTCGTAGCTTTCTTCTATTTCCCATTTTAAATGGCGCAAAATATGTAGGTATCTTCGTAGAATGAAGCTTCCGGGCCGTTTTGTTTCGTCTGATATAAATGCGGCAAGTTGTTGAAGCTCTTCTGGCAAGTTAGGAGTTGTTTCGTCTTTTTGTAGTGGAACCTTGTGAAAGTCAAGCGTCACGAAATCGTAATTTGTTGGATCAGGATCTCCATCTGGAGCAAAGTCTCCAGGCCTAAAAAGATAATCGATGGCTCGTTGAATGGTTACGTTTTTAGTCGCCCAACAAGTATCGTCATCTTGCAATCTTATGTCGTAATCAAGGTTGCCGTTGTCAAGCCAGGTTACTCCAAAATCTCGAAGGTATTCGTCCAGTTTATTGTCAAAGGCTTGATTGATGCACTTTTTGTCTTTCGGACAACAAAAAATGAGTAGATCCGGATTGCAAAAGTCCATTACGGCCTTAAAGACCTTGACAGCCTTGTTCAGGTCGTCCTTGGTTATGTTTGGTTTTTGGGGCTTGTTGTCTATTAGCGGATAGATTGTTGGTCTTACAAGGAAATTGTGAAACGCGATGTCCTCTTCGGTTAGACCGCAATTTATAGCTTTAAAAATGTCCTTGATATGCTCGAAGTATGAACTTGACCTAAACAGATGTCTGATATTCAGAAATAGGCTCTCGCCTTCATTTATTCCTCCAAAAACATTCCCGGTTTTTGATGTGTATTTTTGGTGGGGCAAATAGACCCATTCGTCGAAAGAAACAAATAGAATCCTTTGGTGTCCCTCGGATGAGTATGTGGTTCCAATGAAGGGTTCGAAGACCGGATCAACTTTAAGGTCTTCGAACATATTTCTGCGATCTTTAAGAATTTTATCAAATGATTGTTGCGGCATACTTGTTCTCGCGTAAAATAGGAACCATTTGGGTGATAATTTAATTTTTATGGTGTAATGCCGTTGACGGTGGTAAACGCTTCCTTCGTCGTTTCGCTGGTTTTCTCCTCTCCATAAGGGTATTTTTGAGGACAAGGATATTTTTCCCCTTGGATGAACATTAAATGACGATAAATCACTCGGATCGATGCTGGTGGAAGGTCTTTTGTCAAGAGGTGAAGCGCGCTTTTCGTCGAAACGACCTTGAACAAAAGGCGCATCTTTATGGTCTGTATGAATGGCATATGGCTCAACGGCAATCTCGTGAATACCATTACTATAAGCGGTTGGATTACCAAGAATTGAAATCCAAGGGTCTGATCGATAAGCGGTTGGGGTATTACGACTGGCTAAAACATAATCCGTAGCGGAGGCTAGGCCGTTTCAATAAGCTCCGCTAAGCGATCCATTGCTTTGGTTGGATGCCGGGTATGGCTATGCATTAGTGTCTTAACGTCGAGTAGAATACCGTGGATTTTTTCGTACGTCTTGCCGTTTTGCTTCCAGTTTCCCGTAGCGTAGCCAATGTTCTTAACGCCATAGTCAGCATTGTTCGCTGCATCTGCGTTATAAGGCATAATAAAGGCGTTGTAGATACGGCTATCTTTGGCGCAATCAAGCGTTTCAACGTATTCGGCATACGTGAATTGCTTATTGATGGAGCTGGAGCCGGGAAGCGATGTCGGTTGTTTTGTGATGCCGTAACGGTAATATTTGGCGTCTAGTATGTAGATACCGGGGGTACCGTTTCTCTCGTGCAGCATTATGGTATCTGGACGTAGGGCAGATTTTTCCAGCTCGGTGTCTACATCCGTTGAAGTGCCGTTTTCCAGATGCCAAGTTGTTTTGGGGTAGTATTCCCGGCGGTCTTTAGGAGGAATGCCGAAAACCTTGTCAATCAAGCCTTCCCAGATATATTCGAAGTCGTTTGTGCCATAGAATTGAATATTCCGATTGCCGTCAGTACCAAGCGACCTAATGATATCCAGCATCTGCTTGAATAATGTTAGGTGCTTTTCGTTGAAGGAACTGGCTATTTTCGCTTGCAGAATTGAAACGAACAACGCTTCGTTGTATTTTATCGACGGTTTTGCTGGTTCTGTTGCCGTGAAAAGGCAGCCCAATCGCTGATAGGCTTCATAGACGCAGTATTGATGTATCTGCGTTAATAACGACGTTTCATTGGCTGTTGACCGCTTGACGATATATTCAAGATATATGGGGTCATCTTGTGACCATTGCGGTTGAATTTGCTTTACCGTCCGTCCCCAATCTATTTTCCCGGTGCGCCTTCGGTTATAAACGGCCTCGCGTTCCGAAAAATACCCATAATTGAGGTAGTAGGTGTATACGCCTATGTAGGCGTGAATGGGAAATACCTGGGAATTATTCCCATAGGTGGACGGCTTGAACTCGTTACGGTTTCCATAGACGGAGAGAACCGATATTAGGTTAAGTATGTCTCGTCGCTGTTCCCTAATATCCTTTGCGCGACGATAGCCAGTAGGAAAGTACACCCTGGGAAATCCGTTTTCCATACGGATGCCGACGAACTCGTCGCCGTTCTTAATTTTAGCATCGTAGATGCAGATGTTTTCCGTGGGTGCCTGCATATAGCTATTTGGCCGTCAATGCCTCAATGAAGCTATCTATGAAGATTGCCGGGCCGAGATTATGATCCCTATAATCTTCGATAACATCCTCAAGAGTGCGCTCTAAGCCGTTTTTAAAGAGGATAGGCCTATCCATTTTTAAAGCATCGTCCCATAGGTATTTGAGTACCTTGTAGGCGAATGTATCCTTAGGTATTACCTCGGAGTCATCTGCTTCGACGAACCAGGCTCCTAGACGCTTGTCTTCTAGGCTTGACAAGCCCGTACTTGCGCTGGATGATACGATGATTTTATTTACTTCATCCCTAAACTTGCCCCAACTGCAATCCAGTCCTTCAATAGGGACTTTATATTGGTCGGAATCTGCATCGAGTTTGTTTGAAACCAAGCGCATATCCCAACGACGCTGGAAGGCGTTATCTAGGGTATAAACATTCTGGTCAGAAGTGTTCATTGTTGCCAGCAATGTCAAATTAGGAGGCAGTCGTATGCCTTCTCCGTCGGGGAAACCAACATAGGATTGGAGGATGTCGTTGTGAACGCAATATTCGCTCCATCCGGCGCAATATTGACCCTTAGGAGCCTTTAATCGATCCAGGAGCTGAAATACTTCGCTGAAGATTGCCGCTGCATTACCTCGGTTTATTTCCTCAATTACGAGCGCATATTCGTGCGTTTGGTCGTGGTAAGCCTTACGGAGTATTTCAGTGAATGGACCGGGTTTAAACTCATATCTGACAGATCCATTGACGTCGGTGGGGAGTATCTGGCCTAAGAAATCTGCCGAGCAGTAATCTGGGCTGAATACGACTCTGCGAGTGCGTTCCTCTGGAATTTCCCATTCATCAAGCATCAGTTGAACTTTATGCGATTTTCCGCAACCAGGTACACCATACAATATGATTTGCTCTGGTTTGAAATCTGATGGGGATGCTGTTGGTTGTGGCCTGCTTGAGGATGTTGAAGCTACCCTTGGAAAGGCTGAATTCATAATGCCTTGTTCAATGTCCGAGAAATCCGCTTCGCTGATTTCAACCAGGAAATTTCTACTAGTGTCAATGATTCTCTTTATATCACTCGGTAGGGATTCGTATGAAACACCTGCACTTACTTCGATTTCTTTTCGTAATCTATTGCTGCCTAGTGCTGTGAATATCATTGAACAAGCGTTGAATATACCTCCTTTGTAGAGAACGACCTTATCTCCATTAGCGAGAGGATTCAATGTGTTCACGTTGTTGCTGATTGAGCAAGATGTGCTTTCTCCTGCGATAGCGTAGGAGAACATCAAGCTGTTGTCTTTGGATATGAGGAGGTAGTATTTCATATTTCACCTACTAGATCAAACTCATTTCGTTGTATTCACTCTTGTTATATACATAGCATTCAGGGTCTTTTGTCTTAAAGGAAATGCAATAGTCTTCCTTTGCTGAAAGAAGGCTTGATCCTATGAAAACTTTGTAAGCTGCGGTGGGTTCCGGAGAATCCTTACGTTTCTTTTTTTTGCCATTGTATACGAACCGAATCTGCTGAATAGTCCCTTTGTAACGTACTTTTAGTAGCGTTTCACCAGTGGCATTCCAATTAGGTATTCTATGGGAATATACGACCACGTATTCGTCTTTAGAGTAATGGGAGAATGGGTACAGCATTACTTTGGGAAAATGATGGGTTTCTAGTGTTGGAATGGATGGTGCTGACCCTAGTTCTCTACGAAAAACCAATTCGTCGCCGCATTCAATTTTTAACTGTGTTCTAACTTTTCCAAATTTTGTAAGGCGAAAATCTTTGCTGCCGGTCTTGTATTTTATGGCTTTTAGTATAACCTTGGTGTTTGATGCTATATGTAAAAAAGACTCTTCTTTACCATCTACAAACATTTCCGATCCAGCCACCTTTGGGGATAGCAATAGATAGGCATCATTAGTATTTGATTCATCCCCGCCGATTTCAGTTTGGTTCGGGCGATGTATATATTCAAGGATTTTTCTCATATTAGAGATACCTCCTAATGGCTTTTGCGATGCCTTTGGCCATAAGACAAGGAACGGCATTGCCTATTTGCATATAGGTTTTTAGGTATGCGCCAAGAAATAGATAGTCATCGGGAAACGATTGTATTCTTGCTGCTTCGCGTGGCGTTATTGCTCGAATCTGGAACGGATGAATGTGTGAGTGACAGTCCATACGTAGATGGGCTGTAATCGTCCTGCAAGGCTTTGTTGGTATGAGTTTGTAGTATTTGTCCTTGAAACAGTGGTTTCGATGAGCATACGGCATTATATGCGCGATTTTGGGATTTGTTGCATCTTCGCCGGGGTTTAATGTCTTGTATATCTCATAGTTGATGTCATTGACAAAACGGGCTTTGTGATTGAATATGTATGGTATTCTCCGACCATAATTTATCAATTTTAGGTAAGCGTTCTCGTCACCATTAAACTGATTAACATCTACTTTTTTGCCGCAGTCCTCGCTGTCAATTTCGTTTTGATTCTTTATGCGAGGTGCGCTAAGAGGCTTTATGAAACTTAGTGCATCTTGGAGAATAAAATGGGGGTTGTTGGCATTATCCTTCTCAATGTCATTGAAAATTGTTTCGGGAGAAATGCCTTTTTCTTTTGCAATGTCGTTTCGGATTGCTATGTAGATTAAGCGTTCTCTTGCTTGCGCTACAGAAAAATCAGCGGAATTGAGCAGTTTGTAGGCCACATTGTAGGAATATGTTTTACCGTTACGGCGTTCACTTATGGCTTTGTAGTCTTCGACGACTTGATTTGCAACAGACAACATTCCGTGAACATTTTCCATAACGATAAATTTAGGAAGAATCTTCTTGACGGCTTGTATGTAGTATTTATACAGTTCATTTCTAGGGTCGTCAATTATGCGTTGCTTGTTTGCTGAACTGAATCCCTGACACGGAGGCCCCCCAACAACCACGTCGATTGGGGTGCTTATATAGTCTTTCAGATGATCTACCAGTTTTCTAATATCACCTTCATTAACATTCTTGCTGGGAATTTCTGGATGATTGTATCGATATGTTCTTATACAGACGTTTTCGAAGTCGTTGGCAAAGCATATTTTATAACCAGCCTGGGTGAATCCACAGCTCATTCCACCTGCCCCTGCGAAAAATTCAACGAGACTAGGCTTAGAAGATGATAGCTCCTTTTGTTGAAGAATTTTCCGTTTCTTGTTGTTGAGCTTGTCCAGTAGAGAACCCATTGCTTTTTTGTGTGCAATGGCAAATGTAATGCAGTTGATGAAATGTGGGTAATCCGAGCCGAGTTCCTTTTCCAATTTTTTAAGGTCGTCTTCGGATTCGATTACGCCCATATCATTAAGTTCACTACATATACTATGTAGATTTGACGATGACGTGCCAATTTTCAGTTTGTTCCGTTCAGCGAAGACTTCGACAAGACGTGTGTAGAGAAGCACCTTCTCTAAGAAATCGTCTTTGTCCGTTAAATGTGATATCGGTTCGAAAATCATTTGTTCACTTCGTTTAAATTGGACTTTATAGATTTGGCTAGAGCTTCGGCAAATAGCACTGGAACAGCGTTGCCGATTTGCTTGAATTTTTCGCCACGAGACCCCTCAAAGACGAAGTCATCGGGAAAAGACTGGATCCTAGCTGCTTCTCGCACGGTGAAAGAGCGTAGCTGTTCTTCATCTGGATGAATGAATTGAAAACCATCTTTATGAATATGGGCTAGGATTGTTTTAGAAGGTAAGTCCCACCATTGTACAACATAGCTGTTGTCGAATAGCCTTGCGTGGTCGTGTTCCAAGTCTGGACGTTTTTTTCTCATTTCGCCAAAAGACCACTTGTTTTCAATCATCACCCTAAAACGTTCTCTGTCTGTTGCGTTGTGCTTTCTTGCAATGTGGTCAAATAGAGGATGTACCCCTTTTTTTCCGATACGTTTAAGAAACTCGTTATTACAAGGATAATTGAACGCTTCTGTAGAGGCGTCTGCTCCAGGTTCAACTGGTGGTAAATCACCAATTGCTTGCTTGACATCAACAAATCTCTTTAGACCTTTACGTAAGGATTCGTCCATTTCGGGGTCATAGTGGGTTTTGGTAACCCCGTTGTATAGGTCAATCGCTTTTTTTGTGGAGATGTCTTTGCGAACCCCCATAATGATGATTCGCTTTCTTATTTGGGGTACTCCAAAATTGGCTGTATTGTGTAGTAAAATGTTTGGATCGTCTACTAGATTGTATTTGTTTCCCAAGGCCTTCATTACCTGAGGGAAAATTTTTTTTCCTTTGACGTATGCAGAAAGTATTCCAGTAACATTTTCGAATACGAAAAATTTAGGGAGGAAATGCTCCAAAATTCGGACGTAGCTTTCGAATAAGAAATTCCTTGGGTCATTTGCCATACCTTTGCCGTCTCTTACACGTCCTGCAGTTGAGTATGCTTGACAAGGTGGTCCACCGATGATTACGTCTGGCCGACGCCCACGAGTGGCTTGCTCAATTCTATTTATAATGTCTTCTGAAGTGATGTCGCATTCGAGTACGGCAGATTCGGCGTCTTGATATCCATAATGACGCATTCGTGTTTTTAAGGTTTCGCACGCCCAGTGATTAATTTCTACATGCGCTAAAGCTGTAAAGCCTTCTCGATAAAAACCTTCGCTTAAACCGCCACATCCGGCGAAAAGGTCAACGAACGTATAGTTTTTTTTCGATGCTGTTTTTAGGGGTTTCATTATATAAAAAGATAGGTTATTTCGCGTTTCAGAAAGTGTTTTACTCAATGGCGTTCCCCAAAAAAGCCTTTAATGGGGAGTGATGTGTTGGCAAATTTCGAGTTTTTTCCAATATTTGGGTTGTTGATGAGGTTTCTCCTATGGATGAAGATAAAAAGCCACGCCTTGTAGAAGATGACATCAAGGATACGATTAAGAAGAATGCTGAGGTCCTGGTTCGAACCAAGGCTCACGTAGGGGATTTAATCCATATCATAAATGTCAAGGATTGCCCAAGACTTAACGGAACTGATGGCACTGTGACAAAAATTGATTATTTGGGGCAGTTGCACGGAACGTGGGCGTCATCGGTTGCGATAATTCCGGCTGAAGATGAATACGAAATAATTCTTCCAGCCGAAATTGCTACACCAATGTCTGATATTATGAATAAATAAGGCGAACCTCGTCATATAGAAGTCTCGTTTGGATATAAATAACCCAGCCGATATTGGCTGGGTTTGTTTTATTCTTTGGGAGGTTCCTTTAATAATTTATAGAAGGTCGTCCGCTTTAAGTTCAACTCCTTCATTGCCGCCGTTGCCGTCATTGAACCGTCTTTGACTTTACTGACAACTGCATCCCAGCCTTCGGGTTTAGCGATTGCAACTCGACCAAAATGAATTCCCTTTTCGAGAGCAATTTTAATTCCTTGAGCTTGTCGCGCCTTAATGTTGATTCTTTCACGTTCTGCCACATAAGACAGAATTTGCAGCACCAAATCGGCCATAAAGCGGCGGTCAAGATTGTTGTTGTCTGCCGAGGTGTCGAGTAGAGGCATGTCCAGCACTTTGATGTTTGCACACAATGTCTGGGTTATGTGTTTCCATTCTTGCTGGATTTCAGTGTAATTACGTCCTATACGGTCAAGCGAAACCACCACGACAAGATCTCCAGACTGTAAGGCTGGCAAGGTCGTTTCTGTTCCGACAAGAGCTCGCCAAGCTCGGCGGTCGAAATCTTTTCCTGAAGCCTTGTCACAATACAAATAACGCTTGTCTGTTATATATGGCGTTAGTGCTTCGATTTGCCTGTCAAGGTTTTGGTCAGTCGAACTGACCCTAGCATATCCAAATGTAGCCATTTCAATCTCCTTGTTCGATATGTTAAATATTTATGTGGGGGAAGCCCGACAAAGTGAGGATAGTGTTCGGAATGGTTATGTATAACCAAATGAATATTCGTGTAAGTTGGTGTGGGCAATGCGGTAATTCGAGTTGCTATTTATAAGTTTCTCGAACAGATTATCCATTTGTTTTTATGGGTGTAAACGTAATTCGCTCAAGTACACAAAAACGAATAGGCTGTGTGTGTTTGAACGGAGGTCTAGTTACATAGGGTTTGTGTATGGAAAATATTTTTTTGCTTGTTTGATGTTGCTTGTGCTATGGTGAAGAAAATTTGGGGGATAACTATATAAACTATAGAATGCCTTAGCGGTTGTATCTCGATTTGGGTTCGGATAAAAAAATCGACGAAGATATAAACTACGGTTATAGGTAACCAAGGAACGAGCGGATGGCTTCCTCGTTCATAAACTGCCAAGTTTCTCAGCCATCCGCTCGTTTTTATTATTTATTTTCATCCATCACGAACTGAACCGCTTTTTCCGCTCGGCTTGCTGCTATGGCGATTAGACTCACATCGTTATTTAAGGCTCGAATCCAGCTTTGGATGTAAGCACTGTTTTGCCGTAGGGTTTTGTCGTTGTCTATGTTTAACCGTTTTAAGAGAAACGATGCGCCCATTTCCGCTACAAGCTCTTCGCGTGAGTAATCCGGCGACCCAAAGGGTGACAAATGCTCGTCTGGTTTGAATCGGCCAAGCCTCTTTTTATGGCCTGTGGAATGAATAATTTCGTGAAGTAGGGTCGAATAGTAGGCTTCGGACGAACGAAAATTATTGATTGTAGGAACATTTATGAAATCTTGTCTTGGGGAATAGTATGCCTCGCCTGAATTTTTATGTTCCAGCTTGATTCCTTCGCGGTTTAAATACTGGTTGGTTGTGTCTTCGGCTTGGGTTATGGGTGATACCGTTGTGGTGTTCTCTTGCTTTGCTTGCCAATGATTTTCAATGCCGTCGCAATCATCGACGCGAAAAACGGTGTAGGTGCGCAAATAGGGTATCTTTTTGATGATACGCTCGCCTTTTTCGTTCTCTTCGGCTTTCTCAAAGGTGTTCCAGAAATACACCTTGCGACCCTTGCTGCCTTTGATGATGCGAGCCTTGAGCATTTGGATTTGGTGCCAAGTTACAAATTCACCTGATTCGCCACCCAAAATCATTTGGTTCAAAAGCGAGTAGGCTTTTCCAGTCGAATGTGAAATAGCACCACTAGTACCAAACCAAGGCTGCTCCCAAGGGATGATGCCTTTGGCTAGCTGTGCGACGATTTTATCGGTGATTTCTTGATATACCTGATTCATTTTGGCCTCCGTTTCGTTTCATAGAGTTAATACCCTGCTAGGAGAGACCCGGTTATCCATAGACAGTGATGAATTTGGTAGAATGCAAAAAAATCCCGCGCCTCCACGCGGGATTGGATGTGGTTGTAAAAATGTTATCGGCCAGTGACTCGTTTCTTTGTCGGTCGGAAGAAGGTGGGCTTCTTAGCCATTATTGGCCTCCGTAGTTGTGGCAATGGACTCTTGATACTTTGCAAGAACAGTAGTTTCAATGTGGTCGCGAAGTTCTCTTGTGATGGGGTTACAGATGCTGCGTCCGACGATTCCTTTGTTGAGTGGGTCGTACGGATAGTCAACGAACAAACCGTTAGGTCCACTTTTAACGCCAAGGTTACGGACTTGAAAAGCGTCACTAAGGATGACTGTGGCTAACGCTTTAAGCGATCCCGTGGGACTTTCGTCAAATGGATATATGTGGCAAGCCGTGACTTGCAGATTAGCAACCGTTTTGGGGGATTGCGCTTCAAGTTCTTGAATACGGGCGATCAAGTCTGCCTTTTTCATTGCGTTGTAGTTCATATCGCTTCCTTTATGGGGTTGATTTCTCGTGTCATAGACGTAATGATTGGTTATGGGAAACCCGGTTGCTCGTAGTCAGTTACGGATCGCGTATGGTTAAAAAATGTCCCGCGGTTATACGCGGGATTGAAAGTGTGTTTAAAACGGTTATCGACCAGTGACGCGTTTCTTTGTCGGTCTTAGAAAGATTGGCTTTTTAGCCATTGGCAGCCTCCGTGGATGTCGCGATGGATTGCTGGTATTTTTCTAGTACAGTTGATTCAATGTGCTCGCGCATTGTTCGTGTAAGAGGATTGCAAAGTGAGCGGAATTCCTCTCCTTTGAAGAATGGGTCAATCGGATAGCTGACAAACAAGCCGTTTTCGCCGTCCATAACGCGGAGACCTCGGATTAGGATTTGGTCTCCTAGGGTTATGTTTGCAAGAGCCTTGATATGCCCCATTGAAGGTCCTTCACGAAACGGAAAAACCTTGCAGTCAGTCACTTGCATTGTTGTGTTTACTTGTGTTTCAAGCTCTTGGATACGGGCAACCAGATCCGCTTTTTTCATCGCGTTGTAGTTCATATTGCTTCCTTTATGGGGTTGTGTTCTTGTGTCATAGATGTTATGTTTGGTTATGGGAAACCCGGCTGCCCGCAGTCAGTTACGAATCGCGTATAGTCAAAAAATGTCCCGCGGTTATACGCGGGATAACTTGTCTAACAGTGTTCCAAGGGGTCGTATTCTCTGGCATCATAGGTGCAGACGTATCGGCATTCGGCGTACAGTGTGCCACCCTTGACGATGTGCTTGGGGCGGCTCTTGTAGCTCTTGCGTTCCGTCCGTTCGACTACGTGGTGATCCTCAATGTGGCGCACTTTACGTGATACCACCCACCCAAGCACCCCAACCAAGACCGCGTTACAGGTGTACTTGTCAGCCCATTCATCGACGATGGGGTTCGGCTTCTTGCGGAAGCGTTCCCATCGTGCAGATGTCAGTCGTTCCTTCGTGTGGATGCTGACATTCACGCGACCGCATCCATCTCGTTCACAAGCTGGCTGGTTCTGCCAATAGCTTCTAAAATCGTCGGTGAAATATCCAGGTCTAACTAGGACATCGTGGCATTCTCTTCTTACACCATAGTGCATAGGGGTCTCCGTTGTTGTGGGTTTCTCTTGTCATAGAGAGAATGCTCGGTTATGGGAAACCCGGACCATCCTAGGCAGTATAAGGAACCGCGATATACCAGCTGAATGTTTTGGGAGCCTTTTCGCCGTAAGGGAGTTTTTGGGGAAAATGGATGATTGCCTTTACGAGCGAAAAAAAGAGGATTGTTTTTCCGGGGGTGGATTTTATATTAAAAGAGGACTCTCCATAAAGAGGGTGGAGGTAAAATCGATCGACGAAAAAGGCTCTCGAAAAAAAATTTAGGGGGTCTGAGGGGTATTGAGGGTTTGACGCAAACGCTGTTTTTGGCTATATTTGAGCCACCTTGAACGAGGTCTCGCCGTCGTAGCTCAGTTGGATAGAGCAGTTGCCTTCTAAGCAACGGGTCGTGGGTTCGACTCCCGCCGACGGTAGGTAAATACTGGGACGACCGCTGATTGGCGGTCGTTCTTTTTTGTTTTATGGTATTTCTGTAGTGAAAACGTTACCCGTGCTATTTTCGTGCTCGTTTTTTCAGCACGTCGGTTGCCGTAATGCTTGTGATGATGTGGCTTTACGGCGAATTGGCCACTTTTAAAACGTGCTTGACAAGTGTGAAGAAACGTGCTATATTCGTGCTGTGGAATAGAGCAGCGCAATGCTGTCAATAGCACGTCGAAATAGCTCTAGACCACATAAACAGTGACTTTAACGAGCTTTTGAGGAGCACGAAACCAGCACGAAATGATTGTAGAAGGCTGTGTAGAGGAATCTGTAGAGTAAATTGGCTAAAACGACGCTAAAATGCGGAATTTGGGCTAGAATCGCCAATTTCACCAGCACGTTTGTGGCTCTATCCAATAGTACGCGTAGCTCAGTTGGATAGAGCAGCTGCCTTCTAAGCAGCGGGTCGTGGGTTCGACTCCCG
>LVAK01000158.1 GCA_001604035.1 Clostridiales bacterium Firm_05 | reverse complement strand
CCTTCATCAGCCATTTTCTTGCAGAATTTCTCAGTGAATTTCTTGCTGCCAAGTTTTTCGTTATCCAGTATCTGGACGGTGGTGTAAAAATTTCCCATATTATTTCTCCTGTTTTAATATTTTTGCAATCGCATTTTACAGTATATCACAATTCTGCGTAATCTGCAAGTACTTTTTCCCGATATATGATAAAAAGCTGATACCGGACAATGCTCAGTATCAGCTTTTTTCCTATTCGGTTTATTTTTTCTTCGTTTAGAAACGTGAGCTTTTATGCGCCCGTGCGTGTTAAAATATAATGCACAGGATGATGTGGGCATCAGCCCCTACAATTTGGTTATTCTGCGTATTTGTTTTTTGTAGGGGACGCCGCCCCCGGCGTCCCGAAACAATTATCAGAAACGCTGAAGGGAGACCATACGGTCTCCCTTATTTTTTATATGCCAAGTCTTTTACAGATGATCCTGCAAACCTCTTCCTTATGCTGCTGATAGTAGAAATGTCCGCCGCTCATGGGGACTATCTCACAGCTTCCGGAGGTGAATCTGCTCCAGCCGTTCATATCGACGCTTTGCAGCAGTACATCCTCAGTACCGTAGAATACGGTGATATCGCAGCCGAAATCCAGGGCGGATGCTGGCAAACTAAAGCTCTCAGCCATTCTCACATCAGTGCAGAGCAACCGGTTCAGCATTTTCATAAGGTCTTCGTCAGATACAGGAGCATTTCCTGAAAGTTCGTTTGCGGAGAAGAACTCCACTATCCTTTCATCAGAGGCCTTGTCTGAATCCGGAAAGCATTTTACAGGCTCATCCGGAGCACATCTTCCCGACAGGAATACATGGGCAGGAGAGCTGAGGCCCTTTTCCTTTGCCTGACGGATAAGCTCCGAGGCAAGGAGAGTTCCCATGCTGTGTCCGAAGACAGCATACTGTCCCTGTGAAATGAGTTCAGAATGCCTCTCTAAGAGGTCTGATGCACAGGAGGTGATATCTGTCAGCATAGGCTCTGAGGAGCGGGTAAAGCGCCCTGAGAGCTCCATAGGAACGACTTTAAGCTCCTTTGGCAGGTAACGCTTGAACGAGCTGTAGCTCTTTGCAGAGCCTCCTGCGTGGGGGAGAAAGAAAAGTACCATATTATTCCTCAACTGGTGTTCCCTTTTCGTTGAGCAGGTCAAAGATCTCGCCCACCTTGCTTATGGAGGCTACCAGCGAAAGGGGAATGCTGAGCTTATATGTATCTGTTATCTCAGAGCCAAGGCCGAAAAGTCCCAGTGAATCGAGGTAGAGATCGTCATAAACGTCTGTCTCTCTTGTTATCTCGGAGGGATCAACGCCCACATAATCAGAGATAGCCTGCTTGAATTCGTCAAAGTTAAGGTTGTTCATTACTTATACTCCTTTTTTCTCAGGTATTTGAACTGTATCTTTCCGATATCCTTTGGTATCTCCTCTACGAGGACTACCTTATCGGGAACCTTGTATGCGGAGAGCTTCCCGTCAAAGTAGCGTGCAAGCTCGCCTCTTGTTATCCTTTCATCGCCCTTTGGCTGGATGTATGCAACTATCTGCTGACCGATAACAGGGTGCGGCTCATCGGTAACTGCTGCGGCAGCTATCTTCGGATGTGTCAGCAGGCAGGCTTCGACCTCCTCTGCATGGACAAGGTTGCCGCCACGCTTGATTATACGCTTGCTTCTTCCGGCAAAGCGGACAATTCCATTGGGGAGCTTGTTTACAAGGTCGCCTGTACAGAACCAGCGGTGGCCCTGATCGTCTGTGAGGATCTTCTCGGCGGAAAGCTCAGGGTTGCCGAAGTAATTGAGGATAACGCCGTCTGTGTATACGCAGAGCTCGCCTGTTTCTCCTTCGGGAACATCATTGTGCTTTTCGTCTATTACACGGTAATCAGTGAATGAGAGCTTGCGGAAGTCGCTGGGATCAGTTCCGGCATCTGTAGCGGAATCCCATACTACCATAGTGCAGGTCTCGGATGAGCCGATAACGTTTACTACACGGATGCCCAGCTTCTCAACGAAGATATCAGCGATCTCCTTGGGGAGGACTTCGCCTGCCCAGTAGCTTATACGCACGCTTGAAAGGTCGTATTTATCAAAGTCCGGTGTGGACAGGAGCACCTTTGCCAGTGTCGATGTGAGCTGGATAACGGTTATCTTGTACTTCTGTATCGTTTCGAGGAAGGTCACGGGATTGAACTGGGGCTGATACATTACAGTACCGCCTTTGAGAGCCATCTGCTGTCCCATGCCGAAGCCGCCCTGATGATAGAGCGTCATGCCCAGCATCATTACGTCATCAGATGTGAACTCAAGATAATCGCCCATATCCTCCTGTGTGGAGAGGAATCCGCCGGATGGGACTGAGAGTATCTTCGGAGTGCCTGTGCTGCCGGATGTGCAGGCAAGGGACATGGTGTGGAGATATTCAGGCTGGTATATCTCGCATTCATTTTCCCCGTGTTCAGCTATGAAATCCTCAGCGGAGATAAAGCATTCCTCAACAGGTATAACTGCTTTGTCAGCATAGCATACCACTTTGCTGACGGCGATTTTTCCGGGTATAAGATCGTGTACCGCATTTATTATATTGTTGTTGCGGTACTTTTCAGTAACAAAGAGTATCTTTGAAGTCGTGGCAGGTATCAGCCTTGAAAGCTCCAGCGAGCCGCTCTGTGGATCCATAGGAACGGGCTGGGCGCCTATTCTTACTGCCGACCAGAACACAATGAACCACTCTATGCTGTTGGGCATACATATGCCTACTTTATCGTCAGCAGCTATGCCGGCGTTCTTCATTGCAGAACCGAGAACAGCAGTTTTCTTCATGAAATCGCTGTAGGTCAGCTCGTTGTCGTCAATGCGGAGAAGGACTTTGTCCGGAGTTTCCTCTGCATATCTGCTGTAGTATGAGAAAAAGTTCTTTTCCATATCACTTGCCTCCGTTCAGTCTTGCAGCGATGAAGTCTGCGGCCTCGTGCTGAACCCAGTGGTACTGCTCACCTACAGGCATTGCGTGCATTATTGTTTCTTCCGACACATATGCCGGCTTATCGGCAATGTATATCTTTTCCTTGCAGCCGAGAGCCTTGTCCCAGAGCTTCTGTGTAGCCTCCGGGGACATCCAGTTGTCATCGTCACTGTATGCCATAAGGAAATCTGACTTGTGAGTGCCCTCCTCAAGGACAGCCATTCCCTCAAGGTAATTGTCATCGTACTGATAGCTGCTCCACTTGCCCTTCTTCATCCATACCGGTATGGAGCTCTGGTCTGCAAAGTTCATCAGCAGCGGGAACAGGCTCACGCAGCACTTTACCTTCTTGTTCTTTACTGTTGCACGGAAGGCATATCCACCGCCCATACACAGACCGAAGTTAGCCATGTTGGTATGGTCGAGCTTAG
>LVAK01000157.1 GCA_001604035.1 Clostridiales bacterium Firm_05 | reverse complement strand
ATGGAGCAGATAAACTCCGATATCATGGACAAGGTCATGTCCGAAATGAAGAATTATGACTACGATTCCTACACCTATGCCGATGTAAGAGCCGCTCTCAGCCACGATCACTGCACCGTTGAGGACTTCAAGGCCCTCCTCTCTCCTGCCGCAGAGCCTTTCCTCGAAAAAATGGCTGAGAAAGCTCGCCTTGAAACACAGAAGCACTTCGGCAATACGGTATACCTCTTCACTCCGCTCTATATCGCCAATTACTGCGAGAATTACTGTGTTTACTGCGGCTTTAACTGCTATAACGACATAAAGCGCATGAAGCTCAATATGGAACAGATAGAGCACGAGATGAAGGTCATTGCTGACAGCGGTATGGAGGAGATCCTCATACTCACCGGTGAAAGCCGTGCAAAGAGCAGCGTTGAATACATCGGTGAAGCCTGCAAGCTGGCACGGAAATACTTCCGCATGGTAGGCGTTGAGATCTACCCTGTGAATACTGATGAGTACAAGTACCTCCACGAATGCGGTGTTGACTACGTTACCGTATTCCAGGAAACATATGACTCCGACCGCTATGAACAGCTTCATCTCATGGGACATAAGCGTGTATGGCCTTACCGCTTCGAGGCACAGGAACGTGCTCTTATGGGAGGTATGCGTGGAGTTGCCGGCTCGGCTCTCCTCGGACTTTCCGACTTCCGCAAAGATGCTCTCGCAAGCGCTCTGCATATGTACTATTTACAGAGAAAATATCCCCATGCAGAGATATCTCTTTCATGTCCGAGACTGCGCCCTATCGTCAACAACGAAAAGATCGATCCTCTCGATGTTCATGAGAAACAGCTCTGTCAGGTACTCTGCGCCTACAGGATATTCCTGCCCTTCTGCGGCATAACCGTATCATCCCGTGAGAGCGAGTCCTTCCGCAACGGCATCGTAAAAATTGCCGCTACAAAGGTATCTGCCGGAGTTTCCACCGGTATCGGCGACCACGAGAGCAAGTACACCGGCAAGGAAAACAGTGAAGCAGAGGGCGATGAGCAGTTCGAGATAGCCGACGGCAGAAGCTTCCGCAAAATGTACGAGGATATGTCCGGCGAAGGACTTCAGCCCGTACTCAACGATTACCTCTATGTCTGATATAATATGCATATCCAACCGGAGCCTTTGCAGGGAGGACTTTGTTGCAAGAATGACAAAAATTGCGGAGTCTCATCCGAAAGCTGTTGTGCTCCGGGAAAAGGACTTGCCGGAAAAAGAATACAAAGTGCTGGCAGAAAAGCTGCTGCCAGTATTTGAAAGCTGCGGCACTCCACTCATTCTCCACTATTTCTATGAAACCGCAATATCTCTGGGTGCCGGACGCATACACCTGCCGCTGCATATACTGCGTGAGATGTCGGAAGAAACAAAACGAAAATTCACGGTGATCGGCTGCTCATGCCATTCAGCACAGGAAGCTGCTGAGGCTGAGGCGCTCGGGGCTGCATATATAACTGCCGGACACGTTTTCGCTACCGACTGCAAGAAAGGCCTTCCGCCAAGAGGGCTTGACTTCCTCAGAGAGGTATGTGGTGCAGTGGATATACCGGTCTACGCCATAGGAGGCATTTCACAAGATAATATTTCATCAGTCCGTGAAGCAGGTGCCGCCGGTGCCTGTGTCATGAGCGGACTGATGATGTGCAGCGATCCTGCCATGCTTCTTGCCGGATTTGAAAAGGAGTGATAATATGAATATCAGCAGAAAAGACCTGATACTTTACGCAATAACCGATGAAAAATGTACAGGTGACCGTGACCTTGCCAGACTGGTCGAGGAGGCTATACTGGGCGGAGCTACCTGCATACAGCTCAGAGAAAAGAATATTTCCGACGATGAGCTGACCGAAAAGGCTTTGATACTGAAAAAGGTGTGCAATGCCCATAACGTTCCGCTTATCATCAACGATAATTATGAAGCCGCTCTCAGAAGCGGCGCTGACGGTGTTCATGTAGGTATCGAGGACGCTCCTGTCCGTGAAATAAGACGGATCGCCGGAAAGGATTTCATCATCGGTGCCACTGCAAAGACCGTTGAACAGGCAAAAAAAGCTCAGGCGGAAGGTGCTGACTATATCGGAGTAGGTGCGGTCTTCCCTTCTCCTACCAAAACAAACGCCATTCGTATTACTCAGGAGCAGCTCAGAGAGATCTGTTCCTCTGTAGATATACCGGCTGTCGCTATCGGCGGCATAAGCCTTGAAAATGTAAATGAGATCGGCGACTGCGGTCAGGCAGGCATCGCTGTTGTTTCAGCTATATTTGCCGCCAATGACGTCCGCTCAGCCGCAGAATCACTCAGAAAAAAACTCAATAAATAAGGAGGTTTCCTATATGTCCGGAAGAATTTCAGTAAAGGGCGAGGGCAAAGTCTCTCTCAGCCCGGATCAGATCATCATCGACCTTACCCTGCAAGCAAAAGATATGGACTATTCCCGTGCAGCCGAACTTGCCGAAAAACAGATCAGCAGCCTGAAAAAGGCTCTGAGCCGGACAGGATTCAGCTCCGACGATCTCAGGACTGCTGCCTTCAATGTCAGAACAGAATATGAGGGCACACATGACGAAAACGGCGTCTACAGAAACGTTTTCAGCGGATATATCTGCATCCACCAGCTCAGGCTCTCATTCCCTATGGATACGGACAGACTGGGCGAGACCTTGTCAGCTGTATCTTCATCGGATACACAGCCGGAGCTGAATGTTTCCTTCACTCTCAGCGACACCGAAGCCGCTAAGGATGAGCTGCTGCGTTCCGCAGCAGAAAATGCCCGGAAGAAAGCTGATATCCTCGCTTCTGCATCAGGAGCTTCCTTGGGCAAGCTCGTTGAGATACGCTATAACGTGAATGAGCCGGACTTCGTTTCGCCTACCTCCTACGAGATGAACGACTGCCTCAGAGCCTGCGGCACAGGCTTCTCCAAAGCCATAAGCTTCCGACCGGAGAATATTTCCGTCAGCGATACAGCCGTATTCATCTGGGAGCTTATCTGACAACATTAACGGTACCATATACGGTACCGTTTTTTTGTCCAGTTTTATCCGGATATACGAATATATAGACAGTGAGAATATAGTACTATATCACACAACAGGAGGTGAAGCTATGACCGACACTGAATGGAGCTCGCTCATAAACAGCTCCCCCCGGCAGGCCTTTGAGCAATTGGCGGACAGCTACGGCGGCTACGTTTACACGATAGTTGTCAGTAAACTGGGCAGTCTCACAGGCAGGGAAGATATCGAGGACTGCGTAAGTGATATCTTCGTGGAGGTCTACTCCTCACTCAGAAAATACTCTTCCTCTCATGGCAGCCTTAAAAGCTTCATCAGCAGCATCGCTCAGAGGCGGGCTATAGACGCTTTCAGGAAGCTTTCCAGAAGATACTCCGTTTCCGTATCCTCCGATGATGAAGATACTGAGCTGCCGCCATCCGGAAATGATACTGCCGAAGAAGCCGAAAATGCTATACTCAGAAAAAAGCTATGGGCTTCAGTAGATGCTCTTGATGAGCCGGACAGGACTATCATCCTGTATCAGTACTTCTACCGTATGGACTGTGCTGAGATCGCAAGAAAGCTGGATATGTCGCCGGCTGCGGTAAGGAAGAGAAGCCAGAGAGCAAGAAAAAAGCTTAAAGCTACACTTGATAATGAGCTATGAGGTGATATTATGAAAAAGGATCTTATGGATATGCTGGGACAGCCCGATGAAACTGAACTTGAAAGGCTGGCAGAGAACTCTCCCCTGCCGGATGAGGCAATGAAAAAGCGCATCGTCAGAGCCTGTCTCGAAAAGACCGGCGAAGCCCCCGAAGAACAGTCTGCCGATACCGCCGGCGGAACTGAGATATACCGCCGCCCACGCTGGGCTGCTTATACTGCCGCTGCTGCCGCATTTGCGATAATCGCTGTAGGCGGCGCAGGTATCTTACTGATAGGAAAGAATATGAAAAAGACTGCGCCTGCAAGTATCGAAAGCGGCTCGGATGTCATAACTGCACCTGCTCCGGAGCCCTTTCAGGAGATCGCAGCGTCCTCCGGTACAGCGATCAGCGATACAGACCAGACAGTTACCGGAACAAAGATCACTGTTACAGCATATGTTGCCGGAGCAAATGAGACTTCAACAACTGCTGCTGATACATCCGGTGACGTTCCGGAACCGGATGCTGTGGAGCCGACCACCGGAAATGCTCCTGTGGATGAAAGCGGAAATAAGGAAACACCCACCGCAGCAGCTCCTGCTGTAACAGAGCCGGATATACAGGATGTTACTGATCCGGTCGATGAGCCGTCAAAACACAGTACAGAAAACGATCAGCAAACACATTTTCCAAATATTCCTAACAACGATCCCGGTCCATCAGCTTACTTTATCGGTACATTCTACTGGAACAGCTCCGGTTCACTTGGCAATATGTCATGGTCATTCTCTGCCGGAGCAAATGCAGGACAACAAGGAAGCAGCAGCGGTGTAGGTCAATGTGCAAAAGACGGTGATTACTATGGAGACTTTAGCTATACAGCTTCAAACGGACAGATAACAATAACATGGGCATCAGGCAAATTAGCCTGCACCAGTATGAAAGGAACTATATCCGGCATATTATACAACTCTACAGTTCCATTCGACATAGTTTGGAACAGCGGAGGAACAGACCATTTCACATACAATACGACCGGAGACCTCGGAATAACGACCTCTGAACCGTATTTCACGGAAAAGCACTGAATATCGTAATAAACAGGAAGTGTGACATTTTTTCCTGACAATATTTATTTCATTTCATAAGGTGAATTTAGCTATTTCCTCAAATTTCCGGCAAAAAAACTGCAAAATCCGCAAAAAACAGTTGAAGTTGCAAAAAATCTTTGATATAATAATTGTGCATACATAAGACCGTGTATGCACGATTTTATTTTATTACGCATATGTCCGATCTGTTCTCTATAAATTGAGCGTAATATATTATCAGACCACGCTTCATTCACGATCGGAATAAATACATAAAAGAAACAGGAGAAAACTATGAAAGCTTACAACAAATTAATGCTCTGTGCAGCTATGGCCGCTGTCGGAGCTGCGGCGGCTGTACCGATCACCGCTCAGGCTGCTGATACAGCTCCTGCTGCTTCATCCTACAGCTGGACTCAAGATGAAAACGGCCATTTCTTCTGCAAGGACGCTAAGGGCAAGCTCCTTACAGGTGAACAGCTCATTGACGGTCAGTACTACCTCTTCTCTGCAAACGGAGTTCAGAAAACAGGCTGGAGAACTGTCAACGGAAAGCGCTGTTACTTCGATCCCGCTACAGGAAAGCCTGTCACCGGCTGGATAGACTACTGCGGCAGAAAATTCTATGT
>LVAK01000156.1:1508-1778 GCA_001604035.1 Clostridiales bacterium Firm_05 | reverse complement strand
AATATCCCTTGACAGAGTGAATTGATGTTTTTATATTTGGCTCGTTCGGTTAGGAAACTGACTCGAACAAAACAAACCACTGGGGTGGTAGCTCAATTTTGGTTAGAGCACCGGCCTGTCACGCCGGAGGTTGCGAGTTCAAGCCTCGTCTATCCCGCTAAAAATGCCTCTCGAAAGAGGGGCTTTTTAGTTTGTATCCCATCCGCTCCCCTCCTTTATAATTCTATAATTTGACTTGTACTTAGGAGGATATATGCGTCAGCGATTCCA
>LVAK01000156.1:0-1447 GCA_001604035.1 Clostridiales bacterium Firm_05 | reverse complement strand
ACGATTTTTCAAGTAGCTCCGTTGATTCGCCCGATAGCACATCCAGTTCTAGCGGACAAAAAACAAGCTCTTCGGCCGAGTCCTCCTCCTCTTTAACGTCTAGTTCCTCCGAGGAATATGACTCTCCCAAGACTTCTGCATACATCGATTCTATTTACGATTCCAGGAACAGCAAGACTTACAAGACCGTACAAATCGGGTCGAATGTCTGGCTTGCCCAAAACTTGTCTTACAAGACGAACAAGAGCAAGTGCTACGATGACCGCCTGGAAAATTGCGAAGTATTCGGACGCATGTACAAGATCTATTCCGATAGTGTTTGTCCTACCGGTTTCAGTCTGCCAACCAAGGAAAACTGGGAATCTCTCATCAAGATTGCAGGTTCGACCGGGCTGCTCAAAACAAGTCGCTATTGGGAAAAATCTGACAAGGGTAAAAGAGGTAACGATTCCCTGGGCTTGTCGCTTGTACCCGGAGGCCTCTGCAGGGAAAACAAGTGCGCAAAGCTAAACAAGTACGCTTACTACGCCATCAAGGATTCCGCAAGCGTCGTTTACGAAGTCAGCTACGAAAACGACTCCCTCGTGCTCAGGTCCAAGAAAGATTTTGCCGATTCCATCTATGTTTCGGTGCGTTGCATCAAGGCCGCATCGAGCGTGCAGACCGCAAAAGAACTCCAGGCGAACTGCAACAACGGAGATTCGACTTTTGTCATAGACGAAAGGACTCCTTATAAGTGCAAGTATTCCCAGTGGCATAAGGTGCGTGACACTCGCCCCGATAGTTGCAACAAGGAACTTGCAACGACGATTTACAATAATACCCTTTACACTTGCAAGTCAGGGATTTGGGGAACATATTCCTCTCTCGATTTTGAAATCGGCTTCTGCAGCGAAGTGAACAAGGGCGAGACATACGACCTGTTCGGAAAGGCCTATGTCTGCAACGACAGTCTAGAATGGCGTGCGCAGAGCATAGAAGAAGCGAAAGGGGCCTGCAAGAACAAGTATGCCACCGAAATCGTTTCCTTTGACGGCAATAAATATGTTTGCGAAAATCAGCAATGGCGTAGACTCATTTATCCCGAAACAACTGTAGGACTCTGTACCGAAAAAATGGCTGGCGATACCGTAGTTCAGTTTACTGGACATGCCGCTTCTGGCGGCGGTATCGATATTGCGTACTTCGAGGTAAAATTCTTTGTATGCAAGGACAAGCAGTGGCACGAAACGACGGATGACAACGAAATTCTGGGCGCATGCGATTCCAAGAGAAACGGCGATGTCGTGCAGAAACCTTCAGTTGCTACCGACAAAAACACGTGGCCTCGCTATGCCTGTGAAAACGGCAAATGGCGCCTTGCTACCACCATCGAAAAATATGCTGGAGTCTGCACCAGTAAAATCCAGGATTCCGTAACAATGGCCGCAGGTTACCATGTCTATTG
>LVAK01000155.1 GCA_001604035.1 Clostridiales bacterium Firm_05 | reverse complement strand
AGATTTTCCGCAATGGAAAGCTCCGGATCTGGATCGTGGATGAAGAGGCTTCCGCCAAAGGTGGAATAGCGGTAAGCCTGATAGCCGTATACCGCAAGCACCGGGAACAGTGTTATGAGCTCTATGCACTGTCTGAGCACATTGGGTATGGATATATCATTTGCGTTTTCGTCATATGAATATAATGCAAGGACGCTCTTTGCCAGAGTGTTCATCATATTATCGCTGGGGGCCTTCATTATAACGTCACGGTTGAAGGACGAGGGAAGCTTGCGGAAATCCGCAAGTATCTTCCTGAACTCAGCAAGCTCATGAGCAGAAGGCATACTGCCGAAGAGCAGCAGATATACAGTCTCCTCGAAGCCGAAGCGCTTTTCCTTGATGAATCCGGCGACGATATCCTCAACGTCTATGCCACGGTAGTACAGCTTTCCATCGCCGTGATTAGGCATACCCTCTCCGGTATCGAGCACTTTTATGGTGCTGATATTGGTAAGGCCGGCTACGACGCCGTTGCCGTTTATATCTCTCAGGCCACGTTTTACGTCATATTGAGTGTATAATGTCGGATCGATCCGGTAGCCCTCCATTGAGCGTTCAGCGAGTGCTTTGATTTCTGGTGTGATTTCTGAAAAACCGTACTTCATGATATCGTCATCCCTTTCCTTGATTATTTGCGTTGACAGAAATAAAAAAACCGGAGGCAATAAATGGTGGTATATACATCCGGAAGAATACTTATAGTATTAGATAATATCATTATAACCTGTTTTCACAAACTTGTCAAGCTTTTATACAACTAACGCAGTCAACACAGCTAAAAAAATGTTCAATTATTGTGGATTTTGTAAATTGCTCTTGCAAACTATCCGGATTTATGATAATATTATATTATGTATATTCCATAGTCATTTGTGAAAGGAGTGACATTATTGGACGCAGCTATCTATAAATGTCCTAACTGCAATGCCGATCTGAAATTTGATCCGGTAACTCAGAAACTGAGCTGTGAGTACTGCCTCAGCAGCTTTACTATAGATGAGATAAAAAAACTATGCGCCGATGCCGAAAACAGTATCCCCGATCAGGCTGCTGTACAGGAACAGCAGGAATTCGAGGAGCATACCAACCTGTATCACTGTTCAAGCTGCGGTGCCGATATAATGTGCGATGACAGACAGACTGCACTTTTCTGTTATTACTGTCATAACCCTGTCATCCTCTCAGGCAAGCTGACCGGAGAGTATAAGCCCGATAAGGTCATAGGCTTCAAGCTCAACAAGGATATGGCTGTTGATATGTTCAAAAGATGGGTTGAAAAAAGGATGTTTGTGCCCAGGGACTTCAAGTCAGAACAGCAGCTCGAAAAGATCACCGGTCTGTATGTCCCCTTCTGGGCAGCAGACTGCTCGATAAACGCTGATTTCAACGCTGTGGGCAAAAAGGTGCGAAGCTGGACAAGCGGCGAATACCACTACACAGAAACTAAGGAGTTCCGTGTCATAAGGCGTGGAAATATCATGGTGGAAGGCATACCTGCCGACGGAGAGAGCAAGATCGATGATCTGCTCATGGAGTCTATAGAGCCGTTTGACTACAGCGAGCTCAAGGATTTCTCCATGTCCTACCTCAGCGGTTTTTACGCCGATAAGTACGATGTGGATAAGGCAGGAGTATTCCCGAGAATACGCACAAGAGCTTCACAGGCCGGAAAAAAGGTAGTCCGTGACAGTATCGGCTCATACACATCCCTCAACGTCTCCGTTGAGCAGTATAACATAATGAAGACCGATTGGCAGTATATGATGCTGCCGGTATGGTTCATGAGTTATAAGTACAAGGATAAGGTGTATGAGTTCGCCATAAACGGTCAGACCGGAAAGCTGGCAGGAACTCCTCCGCTGGACAGAAGGAAACTGAGACTGACCTGCCTTGCGCTGGGTGTCGGTATCTCCCTCATCCTCGGTTTCATAGGAGGTGGATTCATCTGATGAGAAGATCAGGAAACGTTCTCCTTACAATAGTTCTTGCTATTGTTGCCCTGGCAGGCGTACTTACACTGGATACGATCATCGTAAATGCCTTTACCACAGAGAACCTGTCTGCCGGTTATGACGGAAGATCAGAGCTTTCAGGCCTTGTGGATGAGCGAGGAGTATTCAAAGAAGAACCCGATACATATGCGTCCCTCCAGAAGCGCATTCGTCAGTGCTCTGAGAATACAGAGCTGAATATTCTCATTTTCATCGCCGGTGATGAGCACTGGGGCTGCTCCGAGGCGGAGATAGAGCGCTATAACGATGATCTCTATGATGAGACATTCGGCGAGTACACTGACGGAGTGGGATATTATATGGATCTCTCAGGACAATCGCCGGCACATGATGATATCTCTGTCAGCGGAAAAGCTGCGGTCATTATCGAGGAGGAGCAGGCCAATGGTATTTTTAGCGCCCTTGACCACTATCTTCCTAAGTCCGGCGCAGGCTATGGAACAGGCGATATCAGGGACGCTGTCGAGGTGTTCTGCGATAAGCTGGAGTCTTACCATAGTGAATACAAGCCCAGCAACTATAAGTATTTCCACGATAAGGAAGCTAAAACTCCGGTATATGTGTTCGTGAAGGACGGAGAGACCTATGTAACAACGGGCAGGGCTCCCGGTTCAAAGTTCAAGAGACTGCTCATTGCCGAGCTTATCGGTACGATAGTCGGATTAGTAACATATATCGTTACAAGGAAAAAATACAAGTTCAAGAATACTGCAAACCCAAGCGTGTACGTTGCCCGTGAAAAATCTGCGCTGACAGAGCGCAGCGATGTCCTTATCAGAAGCTATGTTACCAAGCATAAGATATCCAGCAGCTCCGGCGGAAGCCGAGGCGGTTTCGGCGGCGGAGGAGGTCA
>LVAK01000154.1 GCA_001604035.1 Clostridiales bacterium Firm_05 | reverse complement strand
AATATTGAAGAAATAAGCAGGAGATTCGGCATAGATATCTGTGCGGACAGGATAACTGCTGTAAAGACCGGAAGCGGCGACACCCATAATCATGGAAGAAGTGTTGCTGATATACGGACTGAGAGCGGCAGACATTTCTTGTATAAGCCTCATCAGATGAAGATAGACCTCAGCTTCAGGGAGCTCCTGGACTGGCTTTCGGACGAGTGCGAAGATATCCACGATCACATGACTCCGGAAATAATTTCAGGCGAGGATTACGGCTTTTCAGGCTTCGTAGAATACCGTGAATGCTCTGACGAGAATGAAGTCAGGTCATTCTATGAAAGAAGCGGTGAGCTGCTGGGGATACTGTATTCGCTGAATGGTTCAGATATGCATTTTGAGAATATCATTTCCTGCGGAGAGTATCCTGTACTGATCGATCTTGAGACACTCCTTCAGCCGGATCTCATAATAGATGAGGAGAACGGCAGGAACAGCTCAAGAAGGCTTGCGATAGAGAGATATGCATCATCAGTCGTGACCATCGGAATGCTGCCCGTATATGTTAACGGAAAGCTTGATATAGGCGGCCTGAGCGCTTTTCAGGAACAGAAGTCCACAATAAAATCAGATTTTGTCACTGATGAAAACGGTGATGAGATACATATTGAGAGAAGATATGGCATAATGCGGCCCGAAAAAAACAATCCCTCCTGCAATGGAAGCATGGCGGATGCTCAGAATTATTCAAATGAGATCTGCAATGGCTTTCGCAATGTTTACGGCTGGATGATGAACAATAAGGAAAAGTACATCAGCAAGATCGGCGAATTGTTCACAGGGCTTGAGGGAAGAGTCATAATAAGGCCTACATTCAGCTATATGCAGCTTTTGAATATAGCACTTAATCAGGATTTTGCCCGCAAGGAATTTGAGCGCAGACTGATCCTGCACCGTATCTTCATCAATGAATACAAAAGGCGTCCTGAGATAACGCTGAGTGAATATGAGGATCTGCTTCACGGCGATATCCCTTATTTCACATTCAGGATAGGCGACAGCCGTCTCTACAAGGACGGCAGACCTGTTGCTGAGAGAGCAGTCATTGAACCTGTTCTCAGTAATATCTCAGCGAAGATCCGTTCTTTCGGGAAAGAGGACTTTGAAAGGCAGCTTGAGCTGATCAGGTACTCCTTCATAACGAGAAAGGATCTTAGTGAGGTCACAGGTATAAGCATTCTCGATCATAATATCGACACCGGAAAATGGCTCAGTACTGCTGAGGACATCGGAAAGCTGATAATAGATAATGCTATCGAAGGCAGAAGTGACAGCGGTGAGAAGGATGCATCATGGATATGTGTAACTGTCGAGGGCTTTGAAGAGGATGTGTGGGTACCTTCGGTACTTGGAAGTGAACTCTACAACGGAAATTGCGGTATAGCACTTTTCCTGACTCAGCTCTGGAGGATAACAGGCCGGAGGGAATACCTTGAATATGCAGAAATGGCTCTCAGATCAGCTGCTGCGGATTACAGACCGCTGTACAGTGAAAGCGATCTGTCGATAGGTGCATTTACAGGTATATCGGGACTGGCCTATTCAGCAGGTCACATAGCCGCTCTTACAGGAAGTGAAGAGTGGAAGGAAACAGCAGAAGAAGCACTGAAAGTATGTGCTGATCATGCTCCCGGCGACAGGTATCACGATATTATTTCCGGTTCAGCCGGTGCGCTGGCAGTAACACTTGGCATGAAGGATAAGCTTTTCAGCGGCAGCAGGGAAGTCACGGATGCCTTTATCAGAAGGTTTACTGATAGTCTTGCGGCATCGGCGGTCAACGTTGATGGTTCGGTAACATGGGAACAGCCCAGCGGTGTAAGATATACCGGCTTTGCACACGGCAATTCAGGCATACACCCTTATCTGTTCCGTGCCGGTAAGATCATCGGTGATGAAAGGTGCTCAGAGCTTACTGGGGATTCGCTCAGATTTGAGCGCTCCTGTATCACAGATGACAGAGACGGCTGGCACAGAGGTGACAAGGATAAGAAGGTGACGCATCTGTGGTGTCATGGTTCATCAGGGATACTGCTCAGCAAGCTGCTCCTGTTCAGGGATGGCTATCGTGACGGCATGATAGAGAATGAGATCATTTCAGCAGTACAGACTGTTCAAAAGAACGGTTTCGGAAAAAGCCCCACATACTGCCATGGCGACTTAGGAAATCTTTCCGTCATAGATCTTGCCGGAAGGACCTTGGATAACGCTATGCTCCGTAATAGTGTATTCAATACTTTTAACGACCTGTATACGGGTACGCTTTCACGAAACTGGAAAAAGAAAGAACTGAAGAGCTGCAACAGTTACGGATTGATGATCGGGTTGTCCGGATGGGGTTATTCACTGCTTTCACATTATACAGATTTTGAAATTCCTCAATTTCTCTGGCTCGAATAAAAATGCAATTGTTCTTTAGAAAGATGTCTTTAATATATCGCATATGTAATAAAACGGAGGAAATTTATTATGAAAAACCCAATGATCGAAAAAGACATCAACACAAATCTTCTCGAGGCTATCGACGAGGCAAGCGCTAACTTCGTTGGCGGATATCCTGATTGGATGAAGCTCAGCTGGTTCAGCAACGCTCTGGGCAACAAGGGCGGAGTTTGCACAGCAACTATCGAGTGCCAGAACAACTGCAACTAATCATTTTAATAACTGATAATATTTGAAAAGGAGAATTTAATTATGAAAATGGATAAGATCACAGGTAAGGTTGACGAGATGGAGCTTGAGGCTCTCGCAGGCGAGGATGTAAACGGTGGCGGTACACCTACTGTAATTCCGGTAATCACAGCAACTATCGTAGCATCATATATGTGGGGCGGCTGCCCGACATCTGCTTGCACAAAGAGCTGCAACAAGTAATCTGATACAATAACCAGACCACGATACGCCGCCGCAGGGAGCCGTTAGCTATTAGCTGTTAGCTGTTAGCACGGATAACGGCTTGCCGCAGCAGAAGCTGTCATGCATGATCGAGCTGATGGCTAATGCTAAAAGCTAACGGCTTTAAACGGTGATCGTTATACAAAATAATACATATGCGATATATTAAGGGCATCTTTCAAGGAGGCATTGCGATGGATAATAAGGATTTCATAATAAATGTTATAAATATCCCGACAGAAGAAAACAAGGTAAAAATATCATTCATAAACTATATAGGCCGCTATGCGGCCTATTACCAGAATATGATGTCGGAGCTCTGCCGCAGATACAGCGTCAGCGGCTCTGATGCTGTAATAAAGGAATGCACTGATCTTTACTACACTATGGTGCATACGGTATCGCTCAGGACTCTCATTTATGAGCTTCATCTGAGCAAGGAAGAAGAAAGCGGACTGAGTCCGGAGGAGCATTACGATCAGTTCTGCTCACAGTTTGATGATCCAGGATATTTTATTGAGTTTTCAGAAAAATATCCTGTACTTACAGAAAAGATCCGCACTATCACATTCAATACGCTTTCGCTTTGTGAAGACGTATTCAGTGCTCTTGTGCGTGACAGACAGCTTTTGCTTGATGTATTCGGATTTGATACAGAAAAGCTGGACTATATGAGCTTTTCAGGCGATTCCGATTCTCATAATCATGGAAAAAAGGCCATAATGCTTGAAGCAGGCGGCGTTAAGATAATATATAAGCCACATTCACTTGCGAATGATGTGTTTTTTTCAAAGCTTTTTGATAAGCTCTCTTCGGAGCTCTCCTTCGATTTCAAGGCAATGAAGTCAGAGAATATGGGGGGGTACGGCTGGCAGGAGTTTGCCTATGCCCGTAAACCGGAAACAGAGCCTGAAAAGCGTGCATACTACTATAGATACGGAGAAATAATGGCAGTAGCCTATTCTCTTGCAATGGGAGATCTTCATAAGGAGAATATCATTCCCTGCGGAGAATATCCTGTTATAATAGATACAGAGACTATGATCTCAAACAGCAGCTATTCTCTGTCAGCAGTAAAAGAGGATAGGTATTCAACATTAATGTCCAGGGCGATGAAGACAACGGTACTTGATACTATGCTGCTGCCTATGAATCTGTCGAATAATATGTTCGATATTGATATCAGCCCGCTGTCATTCGGTAAGAAGCAGACCTCGCAGAAAATAGCAGGATACAGGCTGAAGAATGAATTTACCGATGATATATGCCTTGAAAAGGAGTACTATGCCGAGGAGGCTGCTGAGGGGGAAAATGCCTACAGATTCATGCCGCAGATACTTGACGGCTTCACAGAGGTGATGAAATACATCATATCCGACAGAGCAGGCTATGAGCATATGATACTTTCACTTCTCAGGGAGACTGATGTGCGTATCAGACAGGTATTGAGACCAACATACGTATATGCAAAGTTCATGGATGCGTCCAATCATCCGGATTATCTCGGTGATCCTGAGAAGCAGGCTGCGCTGGTGGGAAAGCTGAAATCATCAGCCTACAAGGGCTGTGAAAAATTCAGCAGGCTTGCTGATATGGAGATAGAGAGCATCCTCGGAGGAGATATACCCTATTTTTATCAGCCTGTTGATTCGGGGAAACTCTGCTCAGTCTATGGAAGCATTGATGATTTCTTTGCTGATGATATCCTTAGTATCGTAAGGAAAAGAATATCCTGCATCACAGAGGATGATCTTATATCCCAGCAGCGTATAATAAGGCTTTCTATGTCAACAATGTTCGATGACAGCTGGGACCGCAGCAGTAATATCCCTCTCAGCGGTATGGAGAAGTATAATCCTCACCTGAGAGAGGGGGGCATGAAGGCAGTTTACAGCACAGCAGACTATTTCTGCCATGAAGGCCGCTGGGATGATGAACATGATATATGTATATGGCTAAGCCATATCATAGGTGAAGATATAAGAGTCGGTCCGATGATGTCCAATGTGTATGACGGAGGCGGAAGCATACTTCTGCTCGCAAGACTTGCATCGGTATACGGACAGGAGAAGTATCTTGAATATGCTGAAGGCGGTATCAGGGGCTTTGAGACCGCTCCTGTAAACGAGGCGCTTTCCGCCTTCAACGGTATAGGTTCAATGCTGTATATATACTATTCTTTGTACCGCATGACAGGTGACGGGAAATATTATGAAAATTACCGTAAAGTTCTGGAGCGCATAAAAAATATAACTCCGGATGAGAATACAAGTATAGATTACTGCGGAGGACTTGCAGGGATGATAGTCCTTTTTGGAAGGATATACAGATATGAGCATGATGACCGGCTTATTGAGCTTGCAGCGGAGTACATGGATATATGTATGGAAAGAGCCGGCGATATAAGTATGAATGGTCTTGCTCACGGTTATTCGGGACTTCTTATGGCAGCCGCTGTCTGCTATGGGATCTCAGGGGATGAAAAGTATTCCATGTTCATGGAGAAAATGTATGAAATGGAAAACAGGAGCTATGATCCTGTTAAGAACAACTGGAAAGATCTCAGATATCCTGATGATAATACTATTGATCAGATCTATTGGTGCCATGGTGCGGCAGGCATCGCTCTTGCAAGGCTTGAAGCATATCTTGTTTCCGGCGACAGCAGATATCTTAGTGATATAGGTAAATGTGTAGATAAGCTGGAAGCGTCATGGCAAAAGGCAGAAGACCACAGCCTCTGTCACGGCAGATACGGGATACTTGACTGCCTTTGTGAGATCGGCAGGAAGCTTCCGGAATCAAGCGGGAGGATATCTGAACTTACCGGTGAGATCTATCGCTCCAACAGCGAGGATATATCCGGGAACGGTGTAAAATGCGGTATAGCAAATTCACATGATATGTTTTCGTTTATGCTGGGAATAACAGGAATGGCTTATTCTATAATGCGTTATAATGACATTGCGTGTCCGTCAGTGCTGACACTTGAGATCTGAAAACGTTCATAAAAAGGAAGCAAGGAGAACTATGAAAAGAGTACCATATATTGAACAGATGAATCAGACGGAGTGTGGGCTTTGCTGTACACTTGCCATATTGCAGTATTTTGGAAGCAGGGAAAAACTCATAGACCTCCGGAATGATATAGAATGCGGCCGTGACGGATATAGTCTTGCAAACCTGAGAACACTGTTTGAAACCAGAAATGTTGCTGTAAAGACATATTCAGCCAAGAGCATACAGGCACTTAAGGGTGTAGTTCCGCCGTGCATTGCATTCTGGGATAATAAGCATTTTATTGTTGTTGAAAAGCTTACGAGCAGCAGAGTCTACATTATGGATCCGGCAAGAGGATATCAGAAGCTGACCTATGAAGAGGCAGAAGAGCATTTCAGCAATGCGATACTTGTACCATCACCTGAGGAGAACTTCGTACCAAGGAAGAGCAAGGCTGAATCACCCTGGAAGATGGTTATCAGGACAATGGCTGAGAATAAGCTGAATCTGTCACTGGCACTGCTGTTTGCGGTACTGAGCTATATCATTGTGATTAAGGTGCCGGATAAGACATCAGACGTTATCGATAAAGCGATAGTTTCTACCGGAAGTTCATCTATTCTTCCGGCTGTAAGAGCAATAGCCATGCTTGCGGTACTGTACCTTGCGGCGACGCTGGTGCGAAGCATGAACATAATGATATGCAATATATTCTTCTGCCGGAAGATAGAGCGATCTACATTCAGACATCTGTTGAGACTGCCGTATAAATTTTTTGAACTGAGAAGCTCCGGCGATATACTATATCGTATGTCAAGTCTCAGTGGATTCCGTGAGCTTTTTACGACACAGGTCGTATCAGGTATAGTAGATATAGGAACAATGGTATTCATAATTATTTTTATGCTGAAAAAGTCCATGTTCCTTACGTTATGCGTTATTGGTCTGAGCATACTGAATGTACTGTTCCTGGCTGTGACGAAGGAGCCTATTGCAAAAAGCATCAATAATGAAGTTACTGAGCAGTCAGAGCTTCAGTCAGTAGAGAATGAATGTCTTATCACTATCTCTTCTGTCAAGACATCTGGCCTTGAAGACCAGGTATATGAGAATTGGGGCGATCATCTTGATAAACTTATCTCAAAGTACAGACAGAGGTATTCACTTAACAATATCTATTCGTCCATCACCGGAACATTCCAGATGTTTGCTCCGATAGCGATAATGATACTTGGAATATTCAAATACTTCAAGGGCGAGATATCAGTGGGCGAGGTTGTTGCTTTTCAGAGCCTTGCTGCTACGCTTTTTGCTTCAGAGATATCGATATTCAGTTCGTATACACAGTTCATACTTGCAAATGCATATCTCAACAGGGTAAACGATATATGGTGTGAGAAGGAGGAGGCAGCCTACGACCGTACTAATGATCTTGATATGAATGGCGCAATAGAACTCAGAGATCTTGAGTTTTCTTATTCAAAAAATTCAAAGCCTATCCTCAAAGGTATATCATTCACTGTTGAACCGGGACAAAGAGTTGCATTCGTAGGAAGATCAGGAGCAGGAAAAAGCTCTATAGGCAAGATAATATCCGGACTTTATGAAGTCGGTGACGGCATGGTTTTCTTTGACGGAGTTGATATGAATACCATAAAGAAGTCGTCATTCAGCAGAAATATTGGTGTTGTCCCGCAGGATGTATACCTTCTCAGCAGATCAATATACGATAATATCGTTATGAATGATGACAGCGTTACAGAGAAGGATGTCGAAGAAGCCTGCAAGGCAGTCAATATATACAATGAGATAAAGGCAATGCCTATGGGCTTCAATACTATGGTATCAGAAATGGGACTTAATCTCTCCGGAGGACAGCGTCAGAGAATAGCTCTTGCCAAGGCTCTGATCCATAAACCAAAGATCATAGTAATGGACGAAGCGACAAGTGCCCTCGATTCAGTCAATGAAAAGAATATAACAGAATATATACGTAAAATAGGCTGTACACAAATACTGATCGCACACAGGCTTTCAACTATAATCGATGCAGATAAGATATTTGTAGTTTCT
This sequence comes from Clostridiales bacterium Firm_05, assembly GCA_001604035.1. Lineage (GTDB taxonomy): Bacteria > Bacillota > Clostridia > Oscillospirales > Ruminococcaceae > Ruminococcus. Next base: position 11,994 of record LVAK01000154.1, on the reverse strand, counting down.
GACGGAAAGATCGTAGAAGAAGGCAGGCATGAAGAGCTCATGGAAAAGAAAGGCGAATACTATGAGCTTTATATGAACAACGAGGCAGAGTGACAAGAAGGAGGAGTTTCTATGGAGAATATTGTCAGCTTTGAAAAGGTATCGAAGAAGCTTGGAGGGGCTAAGGTCATTGACAAGGCATCATTCGGTATACGGAAAAATTCGATCTGTGGTTTCATAGGTCCAAACGGAGCAGGTAAAACAACTATAATCAAGCTTATTTTTGGCATAATAAACCCTGATTCCGGAAAAATAACGATAAACATGAAAGAAAAAGGCACCCATTCATCAATGGGTGCTATCGTGGGCTCAGCAGCTTTTTACGGCCACCTTGATGCATATAAGAATATGAAGGTGGTTTCTGAAATGAAAAAGGGCAGCTATGATAACGATGAGATAAATAGCCTTCTCAAGCTTGTTCATCTGGATAATACCGGAAAGAAAAAAGCCAGAGATTTTTCACTGGGCATGAAACAGCGTCTTGCTATCGCAATGTCGCTTATAGGTGATCCGGAATTTCTGATATGGGATGAGCCGCTTAACGGTCTTGATCCGGAGGGTATAATAGAAGTCAGAGATATAATAAACGAGATACGCCGGAAGAAAAATGCGACCTTCCTTATATCAAGTCATATACTCAGCGAGCTTGATAAGATCGCTGATCAGGTCGTATTGATAAATCACGGAAGGATACTTTATAATAACGACCTGAGCCGTTTTCTTGAGGAGTATCATGCTGATTCCATGGAGGAATCATACATGAGATGTATAAGGGAAGCAGGTGCAGCATATGAGAACTGAAACACTTGAACTCAGCAAACAGAAAAAAACAACTCTGATATTATGTGTTCTTTTTCCGGTAGCTATAAATATAATGCTCTGCATAAGCTTGAAGTACAGATATGAATCATATCTTTTGCCGAGGATCGATGTTTACGGCATAAGCCGCTGGCAGCTTATATTCAAGGAGCAGACTATCCTCTATTTTTCAGAGATATGTCATATTATTGCCGGAGCACTGGTATTTGAATCCTTCAATTCAGAGATGAAAAACAACAGCTGGATGCTTATTGCTACATCAGAATACCGCAGAAAGGTCGTAATAAGTAAATTCACTGCGGTTGCGTTTGATCTGCTGGTGATATTCATAAGCGACTACGTAACGCTTACCGCAGCAGGCATCATAACAGGAGTGAAGGATCCATGGGATGCAGGATTGTTTTTCAAGGGATTTTTTATACAGCTTTCCTCTGCGTGTATGTATGCGGCTTTTTATATATTCCTTGTTGCATTTACAAAAAAACTATCCTGGGTGCTTCCTTCATCAATAGCCTTCATGCTGCTTGATATTACGATGTACTATGGAAAGGGATTCAATTACCGTTTTAACTATTTTATACCATCACTGTATGTATCACATAATTCGCTTTCAACATGGACAGAGGCATCTGTAATAACAGGATTTTCTGCTGTGTCAGTATTAGTGCTACTTTTTATATCTGGCAGGATGCTGAGAAAAAACTGCGACATACGTTCATAAGAGGAAACAACTATGAAGATGATATATCCTGAACTGATAAAGAATAGGTTTTTCCCATTGTGCTTTCTCATGCTGTTTACAGGAGCTGCTGCGGCTTCTGGTATTGCATTTGGATGTACAAGGCTTGAAAAGAATATGGATTCTGTTGAAAAAGGAATGACATATGTTACGTTGTGCCAGATATTCCTGCTGTTTCTTGTTCCTATGGGTATAATGCTGCTGAGTATGCGTTTTGCATCATGGGAGGAGAACTGCGGCGGATGGCGGATAATTATGACCAGTGGGATAAGTACGGGTAGCGTCCATTTTGCAAAGATACTGATAGTGTTTGTGTCAGTTTTAACAATGCTTCTGCCGTTAGTCATATGCGGAGCGATCTTTCTCGGCGATTTCAAAGAGGGAACGGTTATCGAGGCGGTAGTGCTCCCGCTGGCAGCGGCATATGTATGCTTCCTTCCGATGTGTGTGGCCATGTATTTTTTATCGGTAATATTGAACAGCACACTGGCAGTTATATTCAGCGGCTTACTGCTCATAATATCCACGATATTTGTTTCAAGCTCCGCTTTTGAAAAATACGATCCGCTGTGTTATCCGTATATCATATCTATGAATTATGATATGGTGATACAGAGGATCGGAACTTCGATCGTTGTGTCTGTTCTTATTTTTGCAGTCGGATCTTTCATTTCGCAAAGACGTATTGCCGCATCGATATGACCGATAAACTTAAACCTTCCTGAACCTTGACGTTCGGGAAGGTTTTTCATTTGGACCTGGTTAATAAAAAGCCCTTCATTATGAAGGGCTTTCTCTAAATCATTTCAGGAATCCGTTGATTATCTGTTCTTCGGCCTCGGCCTCTGTAAGTCCCAGCGTCATAAGCTTCACAAGCTGTTCTCCGGCTATTTTACCGATAGCAGCTTCATGTACCAGAGCTGCGTCAACGCTGTTTGCTTCCAGTGATGGAACAGCGAGGATACGTCCGCTGTCCATGATAATGGAATCGCACTCAGTATGGCCTGTACAGGCAGCATTACCTATAATACAAGCGTCAAACTTCTGATAGCTGGTATCTCTTGCAACAGAACGAGAAACAACGTCTGCGCTTGAGCCCTCTTCGTTGAGCTCGACTTTGTATATACTTATAGCATTCTGCTGGCCGTGTGTCATAAGGCGTTCACGCACTACCAGTTTAGCATCCTTTTTAAGCTCGGCGATCGTGGTGCGTTCAGTGGAGTCAACGCCCTTGATCTGTACCATTTCCATTTCGCATGAGCTTCCCTCTTCCATGTATACTTCTGTAACAGGATTGAGGATACGCTTACCGCTGCCGTCTCCGGAGCCGTAGTGCTTTTCAACATACTTTATCTTAGCATTTCTGCCGATGAAGAAGCGGTGTATACCGTCATGCTCTGAGTCCTGATTGCCGCAGTTATCGATACCGCAGCCTGCAACGATGAGCACATCGCAGTCATCGCCCACATAGAAGTCGTTGTACACAGTCTCCTTGATACCGCTTGCGCTGAGAACGACCGGGATATGCACGCTCTCGTTTTTTGTACCCGGCTTGATATGGATATCGATACCGCTTCCCTCGGTCTTTGAAGTTATTTCGATATTGGCAGTGGAATTTCTTCCCACTGATTCGCCGTTTGCACGGAAATTATAAGCTCCCTCCGGAATATCGTGAAGATCGGCGACTTCCTGCAAGAGCCGTTTCTGAACAGCATCCATTTCTTTCATGATCCCGCCTCCTTACGATAATCTGCTGCAATTGGATACAGCACTGTCTGTACCGGAGATCTCAGGAAGTATCTCTTCCCTTGGTCCCTTCTTTGCCACCCTGCCGTCAGCAAGGAGAACTATCTCATCAGCGATATTCAGTATACGCTCCTGATGGGAGATAACGATTATAGTACGGGACTTGTCCGAATTACGCATATTCTCAAAGATACGGATGAGATTATTGAAGCTCCAGAGGTCTATGCCGGCCTCAGGCTCATCGAAAAGTGCCAGCTTTACGTCACGGGCAAGGACTGTAGCGATCTCGATACGCTTCAGCTCTCCGCCTGAAAGGGACGCATTTACCTCACGGTTGATATAGTCCTTGGCACAGAGTCCTACCTCTGAGAGATAGTCGCAGGCCTCTCCCACTGAGAGCTTCTTTCCGGAGGCGATACGCAGAAGGTCAAGCACAGTGATGCCCTTGAAGCGTACAGGCTGCTGGAAAGCAAATCCTATACCCATTCTTGCACGCTCTGTTATTGACTTGTTACTGATATCCTCACCGTTGAATAATATCTGACCGGCAGTGTTTTTTTCGATACCGGCGATCAGCTTTGCCAGTGTTGACTTTCCTCCGCCGTTAGGTCCGGTTATCACCACGAATTTATTGTCATCGACCTTGAGATCAAGGTCACGTATGATCTCAATATTTTTGCGCTCTGTTTCCGCACTGAATGATACATTTTTCAGTTCGAGCATATTTTATCCAGCTCCTTCCTATTGATAATATTTTATCATATATGGCACATAAAATCAAGTAAGGTTGCACGGCGTTTACTCAATTATAGTTTGCATAGTATAACAAAAAGACGAGTTTAATTGCCAAGAGCTGCATCTACAGCAAAAACGTTAAAAAATCCACTGCCTGCTGATGTTTGTGGGTTGAAATCGCTGAGGCAATTTTGATATAATGTATTCGACAGAAATAAGAAAATCAAAAATACGCCGCAGAATATATTCATTCTATACAAAAGATGATATATCCGGCAAAAAAGAGGAGGAACACTTATGGGGAATTATTTTGCCAAGCGGGCAGCAGGTACAGCAGCGGCGATCTGTGTATTCACACAGCAGATCGCAGTTATACCTCCGCAGAAGAACACAGATGCAGCAGCAGTCAGCTACTCCAACGCCAGCGTTGCCAGTCAGGGAACTGCGGAAGGTGCAGCCTTTATCAAGGGCAGGAGCGCAAACGTCATATACGATGACCAGCTTTGCTCCAATGTTCTTGAGCTTAACGGAGACAGCTTCGGCAGCGGCTGGCTGCAATTGCCTTCGGATATGTTCAGCAAAGGCTGCAAGGACGGATTCAGCTTCTCGCTGAAATACAAACTGGACGGCGATGCCGGAAATTACACGAGACTCTATCAGTTCTCACCTGTACCATTCGGGGCAGGGGCTGCTCCCAGCTATTCATCGCCGGATATATCCGTTGACCTCAAGGACAAGAAGACCTACAGGACGAGTATATTTGTGGGTAAGGGAAGTACCACTGAAAACGATGATAAGCACAGAGCGATATTCGATATACAGTCAGCTCCGGACAGCGGAAAATGGCATGAGCTCACTGCTGTATATTCCAAGGATTCGGCAAGGTTCTATATTGACGGAAAGCTTGTATCCATAAACGCTGATGAAACACTTCCGGATGTTATGTCCTCACTGTTCAGCGAGGGCGTAATCCCATCCTATACATATAATTCCATAGGACACTCGATTTATTCAGACAATGACATAAGAGCAAGCATAGATGACGTTGCGATGTACGACTATGCGCTGTCAGCCGCTCAGGCAGCTGACCTGCCGGCAAACGCTGTGTACCGCTATACGTTCGAGCCGGATACAATTACAGAAGGCTCCTCACTTCCTGAGGAGGAAACTGCCTTTGCCCACGACGGCACAGCACTGACAAGTATACCGGAATACGAGACTGCCTCACCTGACGGAACTCTCATCACTAAATTCTGGAAGGACGCAAAAGGCGGCTACTACTATTCCGCTGATAAGCTGAGCGGAGGAGCTGTCAGCAGAGTCATTGAGCCCTCAAAGCTTGGCCTTGTCACTTCAACAGAAGATCTTTCTACCGGTTTCTCACAGACTCCGCCTGCGGCCTCTGTTGTGGAGCATGACGAAACATATCCAATGCCATACGGCAAGCACAGCACGGTCACTGACAGGTACAAAGAGCTGTCATTCCCACTGAAGAAGGGCAATTCCACCCTCACTGTATACTTCAGGGTATACGATGACGGAATGGGCTTCAGATACGCTCTCGACCACGGTGCGACAATAAAGGAAGAGACCAGTCAGGTAATATTCCCCGGCAAGAGCAAGTTCTGGGGCAACTGGCCTAATGCCACCTATGAATGGGACATGGTAGAGCTGCCCACAAACAGGGCAAATGAGACAAGTGCCACCTATTCCTGCCCGTATACAGGAGTTATCAACGACAAGTTCTGGGTAACTGTCACAGAGGCAAGTGTTTTCAATGAGGATGATCCCTACTGTGCAGGAGCCCTTCAATTCCTTGGCAACTACCACAGCCTACGCTTCAAGGGCGGCGTAAAAGTCGAAACTATCTCAATGAAGAATGCCTTCCACACTCCTTGGAGAGCAGTTGTTATCGGGGATTCACTCAGCAAAATGGCATCCAGTGACCTTATACTGAACCTGAATCCACCATCTGTGATCGAGGATACCAGCTGGATAAAGCCCGGCAAGACTGCATGGTCATGGTGGAGTAGCGGCGGAGATTCTCCTGTTGAGTATCACACCCAGAAAGACTATATCGACTTTGCAGCAGAAAACGGCTGGGATTTCGTTTGCCTTGATTTTGGCTGGGCACTATGGGACAACAGTGCAGACAAGGTCAGGGAGCTCTGCGAATACGCCTCTGCCAAGGGTATAGGCATTTACCTCTGGTACGGAGTTAACAACAAGGGACATTCCGGCTATAAGGACAGTGCCGGCAATCCTGCATATCCATACTATTCGCTGCTTGATGAAGCAACTATCGTCCGTGAGTTCAAAAGGATAAGAGGTCTCGGTGTCAGCGGCGTAAAGGTGGATTACTACGAGAGCGACACTCAGGAGACTATGAAGCAGATGAACCTCTGTGCAAAGATAGCGGCTGAAAATCACCTCATGGTGCTCTTCCATGGCTGTACTCTTCCCCGTGGTGAGAGCAGGACATATCCCAATATCGTATCCTATGAGGCAGTAAACGGAAGCGAGTTCTATAAGTGGGGAACAAGCCCCTCACTGGCAAACCGTGTATCCTATACTTTTACAAGATGTGTTCCCGGCTCGGCAGACTTTACTCCTACCGGCGTTCCGATATATAACATAAAAGCAACTGCCGGATTTGCCCTTGCAGATACGGTCACTATCGAATCAGGAATACAGCATTTCGCCCAGTCCGTATACACCTATCAGGGAAACAAGGCTCTTCCATTCCTCAATGATGTTTCTGTAGCATGGGATGATATGAAGGTGCTGGACGGCTATCCCATGCAGTTTAATGTCACTGCAAGAAAGAGCGGAGATGACTGGTATATCGGTGCATCTACCCTTTCAGCAAGAACCGTTGAGATAAAGCTTTCAGAGATCATCAGCGATGACGATGAATATACAGCCTACATCTTCGGCGACAATAAGGACGGCAGTGAGATAGAGGTGACGGTCATCGATAAGCTCACCAAGGACAGTACGATCAAACGTCAGCTCCTTGCAAATGGCGGATTTGCAATGAAGGTGACGAAAAACGGCATGAAGCTGACAACTCCATACAGCAATTTCAAATTCTATGAGGCTGAAAATGCAAAGATAAGCGGAAAAGCTTCGATCACTTCCGATAAGAACGGAAAATACAGCTCCGGCGGCGCTTACATCGGCTATATCGGCAGCGGTGCAGACAATGCTGTAACATTTGAAAACGTGAATGTGGACAAAGCCGGCGAATACAAGCTTCGTATATACTACATATCAGGCGAAAGAAGAAGCCTGAGCGTCGATGTCAACGGCTCAAAGGCTGCAACACTTGACGGTCTGTATGCCAACAGAAATGACTGGTCGGGAATCGCCGCAGCAGATACTACAATAAAGCTGAAAGAGGGAAATAATACCATAAAGCTTTACAATGCCAGCGGATATGGCCCATCAATAGACCGTATCGCTATTGCTATCCCTACCGAGGATATAGAGGGCGATGTAAATGCTGACGGCAGATTCAATATCGCAGATATCGTTATGATGCAGAGATTCGTCCTCGGAAACGGCTCTCTCGTTGACTGGAATGCCGGAGACCTTTGCAGCGACAACAGGATAGACGCTTTTGACCTCACACTTATGAGACAGCTTCTGGCAGAAAAACTCTGATCCGCCAAAAATGCTCCCTACAGATAAGTGTGGTACTTATATAGAAGTATATGGCAATTGCTCGGGGAAAAACTTTCTGAGGAAAGGTTCTTCCCCGAACCTGAAGCATATTCTTAGAGAAGTATATTATTTACTATATCTCCGAGGGAATGTTCCCTCGGAGATTTGCTTTATACGGCTATATTTTGAATGTCTCGATAATAATACCGTCGAGCTTGATTTCCTTGTCAGCTAAGAATGAGAAGTGTACCGTTATATCATTTGGACAGTTCCTTGAACGCTTTTCCGCCTTTTCATGTACTTCAATTCGCCATATGAAGGCTCTGAGGAGCTGCGGAGTAACTTCCGCCACATCAACGTATTTCTTTGCGTTGTCAATGAATTCTTTGACGCACTTTTCTTTCATAGCCATGTAGTTCGTATGCGAGTCGAGCTCCTGAAGCTTTGCTTTCAGTTCAGCCTGTTCTTTCTCATAGCCACCTGCAAGACTGTCGTAACGCTCGGGAGTTACTCTGCCTGTAACTCTGTCCATATACAGCATACTAATTGCACTTTCAAGCTGACTGATCTTAGTTTCATACTCGCTACGCAGAGCTTCACTGGTTTTAGCCTGGGACACCGCTTCATTTTCGCCCTTGCTCATAGCCATTTCATAGAACTCCTCAGAATGTTCTCTTGCATACGTTGTAACTCTTTTTATTGCTTCCAGTACGATCGCATCTACCACTTCTTCCCTGATATAATGGGCGGTGCAGTTGCTCTTTCGCTTCTCATATCGACCGCACATAAAGTTGTTATATGTCTTTTTGCTTCGGTGAAGATAGAGCCTTGAACCACATTCTGCGCAGTAGAGGTACCCTGCATACTTGTCCATTTCGCCATTTCCGTTGGCTCGTTTCCTGCCTACAAAGTGCTTTTGAACGAGCCCGAACAGTCCTCTGTCGATAATTGCCTCATGGGTATTTTCAAATATGAGAACCTTTTCAGGATCATTTTTAATACGCTTTTTCAGTTTGTTCGACTTGGTATAAGTTTTGAAATTGACAGTATCTCCGCAGTACATCCGATTCAGAAGCATACTGCGAACGGATGCAATCGACCATGCATAAGGCTTGTCCAACTTCGGATTTCCTGAACGGCTGCCAGTCTTATTGAAGGCGTATACACTCGGCGACAGTACCTTTTCTTCTTCAAGGGTATTGCATATCTTCTTCATACCAATACCGTTTGCGTAGATTTGGGCGTCAGCCCATGTGTATTCCGTGATCTTCCTTGCGCTCTCGCTCTTCGGCGAGTGCCTTGCGGTCAACGTGTTCCCGAGCGTACTCGGTATCGTCAGCAGGCTCGTCCTCTATCAGCGTAGCCATAGCTGTAAAGCCGTCGACAATGCTATCAAGACTGACTGCGATATCACTATCCACTTGGCAACTTTCAATCTGAGCCCGTGCTTGTATTCGTCGAAGTTTTCTCTTGTTCATTTTTATTGACCTATGGACGGTTATGATGTATAATATATTGTAGTATCCATCTTTTTTATAAGTTTTTTGGAGGCGAAAAAATGGATCTGCAAAAAAAGAGGATCATCAAATCAATACCGCTTTTCGAGATTGGAATATGTATCGTTTTTCTAATTGTATCATTTTGTATTGGAGATATTCCCACTAAGCCAACTTATAAATATATAAACAACCATATAGTTAAAAATACTTGGCACGATATATATGAAACGGTTCTTGCAGGCGTTTTTTTAATTATATCAATAATCTCAGTTTTATGTATAGTGATATGGATTATACGAAGAATAAAACGCAGGAAAAAAATACATAAACATATCGTTTCTTTGTTTTTTAGTTTTGTATTATGTTCATTGCTCCTGATGATAAGCAATATTATTGTAGTTGGATTTTGGTCAGATAACGATTATTCACCGATATGCTACAAGTTTTCCGACGATAAACATACTATCGTGATAGAGGAAAGGTCATTTTTATTATACAGTGGAGGATATGTTTATCAAATCTATGATGATAATGATGCAGTTATCATACACACATTCAGCGTCGATGACGGTGGAAGGAACAAGGGTCACTACGATATAAAATGGTATGATAATTATGCCGAGATAACATACAATACTTTCTATACAAAAGATAGTAAATGTACTGATAAGATAGTATTTGCTGATTAACTACTTATCTTGTAAGCAGTGTTCGTTTGGCTCTTTATTGTAAAGCTTTATTTATCTGCTAATCAAATCTGACTGCTGACGTAATTAAGGACGTTCCTCATACCGCCAGCGGTCTGAATTTTGTTGTTTATAAAATGGATTATGAGTATTACTTCAACTCCTTGGCTATGTCGCAGACGGCTTGTGTAACTGTCTTGTGCTGCTCAATAAGCACGTCCAGTCTGACCGAGTGGAGTCGTCCTTCATGAGCCAGCATTGCTATCTGATTGAGGTTACGACCGATAGCTTTCTGCTGCTTTGCGACCTCGTCCAGTCCTTCGGCTACGATAATTTTCTTGTCCATAGCCGACCTGAGAACGAAGTCGCTGAGGGACAGCTTGTGCCGCTGAGCCTTGCTGTGTATCCGCTCATACTCGTCATCAGTAAAGCGGATAGTGATAGTTCTGTTGCGTTTTCTCATTGTATCACGCTCCTTTCTATGTCCGATTTTTGAGAGGGGGTTCGGGGGGGTCCCCGGTCAGCAAGCGTTCAGCGGACTGCCGAATGCGATGCTGGCATTTCATACTTCCGCCACCTGTACTGCTCAGTCGGTAGTGTTTTCACCCTCCGCTGATAACATCTGTGCGGTATCGTCACACTCGCTCGACACTGCGCGACAATCGCTTGCACCGCCGAAGGTGGGATAACTACCCGATTTCGCTGTCGACGGCAAAAAAGAGCGTTTTTGTGCGTGCGTATACCGTCACCCTAACCCGAAAATGCCGTCACCCTAATTCTTACCGTCACCCGCCTCAAATAAAGGTAAATAGACGTTTTCGGAACTTTGGGTGCCGGTATGGTCAGTAATTTTAAGCACCTCCATTTTTACCGTCACTGCCGTCACCCTGTTATCAGATCAAAGCTGAATGCCTCCATATATATACCGATGAGAAATAGAAAAAAACGAAGATTTCAATAATCGAGAAGCAAATGTTTTTATGTATGTACAAACGAAGAGCGGCTGCATCACGTTTACTTAGCAATATTTACCAACTTATGAAAAAGAAAAATTCCCACAGCAAACTAATGCTGTGAGGAAAGTGGTTACTGTATGATTGCTTTGATTAAGTGTGATCTCATATTGTTCAAGTAACCAAAGTATATGGTCATCGTATTCATTGAAAATAAATCTGTATTGTTGCAATGGCTTACTAATAGCTGTTCCATAGATTTCTTCTGTAACAGCATATTTTAATGATAATCACTTGCCCTTGCATTCTAACATAATTATTCGTTTGTCGAGATATAAGACAAACTGTCAACAAATGTCATCATTTATTAATTGACTTCTAAATATCGGTATGATAAAATTTGAGTATATTAAACGGAGGTGTTTATATTCGAGAAAAAGAAACTATTCATCAATCATAACATTATTATTTTACACAACTTACAACGATATTAAAATTTTGGAGGAAACATGTTTAAAAGAATCTTATCAACAGTATTATCATTAGCAACAGTAGTGGGAATGATTCCTCATATACCTGCCAAGGCTGAGGAGAATAGTATACAGCCATATCCATATACTATATTCGCTTCTTCTAACGAAGAAGGGGCTATTACTGTGAATTCAGAAAACTTCCATGTTAATGGTAATGTAGCAACAAATGGTACAATTATTTCAAGTGCCAATATTAATATTAGCGGTGCAAAAACAGAGCTAGCTGAAGAGTCGATGATATACATTTTTGACAAAATCGACACAAGATATTTTTCAGGAGTGAATATAGATAAGCATGAGAATGATTATCGTCTTGAAGAACTAAATATTAATATCAACACCCCCACTGAGGTGAATGGTGAAGCAACTCTTAATGGTAATATTAACATAAACAATGCTTTGAAAGCACTTGAAGATGTCAATCTCTCTGGAGAAGTTAAGAACACCAACGATTCTGTTATTTTTTCTAAATACGGAGATATTATTATTGAAAGCCAGAATGTTAATCTTAACGGGCTTGTTTATGCTCCCTTTGGCAGTGTAACGATTAATGCTCAGAATCTTAATCTTAACAATGTG
>LVAK01000153.1 GCA_001604035.1 Clostridiales bacterium Firm_05 | reverse complement strand
GGGGTCATAATGTAATAGTTATAGATATCCGAGGTAAAGACATAATTTTTCATATATTCATCTTCCATCCAGTAGCACATACTTGAACCGGTAAACATATCCGATATCTCAGCGTTTCCTGTAACTACAGGCTTGTTCCGGAAGTTTTCTTCAAATGAATACATCATGATATACTTCGAGTCAGTCAGCTTTGCCTTCTTGTTGTCAGCACGGTAAAGATTGCTGAAAAAGTCTTCTGTTTCAAGCTGTGTGCGTACAAGCATATAATAATCCTTATCAATGAGATAATCTATATCATGAGAACTGTAATTGAAATATTTATCATGTGCTTCAAAGGACTTGTTATATATCTCATTTATGTCCTCATCGCTTCTGCCGCTGTAATTGTCAATGAGCTTTACTGTTATTCCCATTTTCCTATTGTACTGAACTGCATAGTCTCTTCTTACAGGATAAGAATAATTGCAGTAACTTTCAACATATGCAAATTCATGCTCGGGAGTATCTGTGACAACCTCTATTGAGCAGTTAATATTCTCACGGGACATATGCAGAGCGGATACCACATAGTTATCAGTATCGCCCTTCGGGAAAACGCTCGGACAAAAAGTAAATCCGTATTTCTGGTTTTCATAATTGTAACGGTTATTTCCGTTTACAATTATATCCTCCTTATAATCACCGAAATTCTCCTCAGGCTCAAGGAAGAATATACTGTGCTCCGTTTTGTTGATCCTGTAGCCCTCCGGATAAGAGAAGAGCATTGACTTGTACTGTACTCTGTTTTTAGGATACTTTACCAGCTCTCCCGGAGTCGCAGCCTTTATCAGCTGCCTTCCGCCGTCCTTATGATTATCCTTGCCGCTGATAGCATAATCATCGCTGACAGTAAACTCAAACTGAGCATCAGGCTTCTCTGCGTCTTCCGCAAACATATTTACAGTGACATCTCCGGGCCTTATTCCTGAAATACAGCAATAGGATATACGGAACACATCATTTTCGTCACCGCTGCTTGTCACAACACCCTTGCGATTGATCTTGATATCACCCGTATTTCCCTCTATATCAGCCTTGGAGAAATCAAAGTCGTTAATAACGATATGATCCGAACCTGTCGGGACTTTTTCAGTTGCGAGCAGAAGTGCCTTTTCACCATATGTAAGACAGATCTGGTCTTCATATCCTGCGAAGGTCGATAAGATATAATCAAGCTGCTCATAGTCGTTGAAGTCAACAACGTCCAGATAGCCATAAGGTGCATCAGTCTGCGGGAATTTTCTGTCCGTATATCTGAGACGAAGATCATCGTCAGCATGAAGATCAACATGGTCAACCTCTTTGCCGAATTCATAATCCACAAATAGATCTCCTGATGATGTGGGAGTGAGTATCATAGTATGATACTTCACCAGACAGTCATTATAGACATTAATGTAATCACCGGTGAGAATGAAGGTTTGGCCGGACAAACGTACAGCGTTTGTATAATCTTCCTTCTTCTCATAAGCAGCGTCACCGCCTATAGTGAAGGGAATTGAAGCGATATTTATTGGATCGTAAACATCTTCGCCCGTCATCTCCTCAATAAGAAGAGCTTTATTGCCGGCGATCATGCATTTGCCGAAATTCTGCTCCAGGCGCAGTACCGTGGAAAAATCATCAAGGTTTGTCAAATGATCTATGTCATAGGCGATAGTAAGATCATCATTTACTATAAGATGAGTTTCTGTATCCTCTTTTCCGGAATATCTGAATTTCACATTTATATCACCGTCGGACTTCGCTTTTATAAGGGTGCAGTGCCATTTTACAGAAGGCGGTTCATAGCCCTCCGGTCTTTGCTCATAGTCCACATTCTCAAGATCATAATAATGATCCAAATTAGAATAAAGCGAGAATATATCCTTTGTTGTTATCTCAGCACTTCCGTCAAAGGAATACTCTCCCGGATCAGGATCAACAACAACTTCATCGCTGCCCTTAGGTTCGGTTATAAGATTGATAACAAGGCACTCATCTCCGAAGAAGACTACATCTCCGTATCTTCTTTTAAGACGGTATACCGTATCAAAATCAGTCAGATCATAGTCTGAAAAGCTTTTTTCCTTTGGTGCTTTCTGAACTGCTGCTGCAGTCACTGCGGCCGGATCCTCTGCAAAAACAGTGCCGGAAGGAACTGCCGCTGTCATTGATATGGCAGCCGTAAGTATTGCTGCCGTCTTCTTGATCAATCCCATACTAATTCTCCTCTCACATATCATTTTTTTGACTTAAAAAATCCTATTTGTACGTGTTTATAGCATCCCATATCTTCCGATAGGTGGTAACGAAGCTGTTGTTTGCCCAGCATTCATACCTGCCGTAGCCGTCAAAATCACAGTAAACACTTTCAGCATCATCCGTACAAAGTTTGAATATACGCCCTTCCTGCTTCAGGAAGAATACACATTCGCTCCACATTTCAGGTATATACTGTGACTCTCTGTAATCCATAACATAATAATCCCTGTACGCAGAAGGATATCCGTTCTCTCTGGCAGGCGCATAATCCTTAACGGGGATATATCCGCCGCTGCTTCTTATGGATATCATGTCACCGGGCTCAAGATAGCTGTAAAGCGGCTGTGTTACCCTTATATTTACCTGTGTGACAGGATAGCCGTTTTCAGAGGTATAGATTATCTCCTCGATCACTCCCATTAGTATCTGATCTGACCCCTTTACAAGCTCTGTTACCGGCATGACCTCACCATCACCTTCTATTGGATCGGAAGGCTTCGGAATGGAACCTGAGCCGCCGTTCTGCACAGTACTTGCATCCACGACCTTGTCGCTGACATTATACATTATATACGGACTTACTGTGTAATCATTTACGCCGCCTACAGACGGTGAATCCGGCTGAGGATCAGGCTGTACTGTAGTTGTCACGATCACTGTCGGGTAAGTATCCTCAACTGTTGTTACTACAGTCACCGAAGGACGTTTTGTAGTGGTCTGTACTGCCGGAGGCTTCTCTGCGGCAGTGGTAGTAGTGATCCTGTGACTTCCTCCTGCGGCAGTAGTAGTTGTACGTCTGGATGAAGTTCTTGAAGAAGTGGTGGTAGTGCGTCCATTGCCGGGCTTCGCAGCTGTAGTGCGCTTTGCTCCGGAACCTGCGGCAGTTGTGCCATTCTCCGGATCATCATCTGCCGGTAAAGTCGTTGTGATATCCACATTATTTTCCGGCTCGGCAGTGGTCGTAACGATATCCACAACTGTTGAGCCACCTGTAGTAGTCACTATGATCACATTTCCGTCATCACCGGTGGAAGGCTCTGCGGATGAAGTTGTCTCAACAACTACAGATTCATCATTTTTATCAAATTTATCCGTTTTCGCCCAGTTCTTAAAACCGCCCCATAAGCCGATAACGGCAACGGCAGCGAGAGCGATAGAACCATAGCGCAGAGCAGCAGGTATCCTATGGAAAAGAAGGATACTGCGGTCGGCTTCTTTTTTCTCTGCAAATTCAGGTCTTTCAAAGAAAGCATCAGCACCAAGTGGTTCCGGGATGCCAAAGGCTTTTTTCAGCGCTTCTTTCTCCTTGCGTTTCATACCGCATCCTCCTTTCCAAGCTTACTGCGAAGAGAGGCCAGTATCTTCCTGAGTCTTCTGTCAATGGCGAATCTGGAGATACCCAGAAGCTGGGAAATAACTCCAAGAGGTTCTTCATTGACGTACCTCAGCAATACAAGCTCTCTGTCCTCGGGTGACAAACTTTCGAGGGCCTGATGAAGGGAGATGTCCTCTATAAGTCGTTCACCGTTGGCTGTGTCATCCGGAATATCCTCCGGCAGCTCATCATGGGTCTGTTTACGGAAATGATCTTTGCAGAGATTTCCGGCTATGGTATACAATATCCGGATATCCTGATCCAAACTCTGGTACTGCGGATGTTCAAGGAACCGAAGGAAGGCCTCCTGTGTGATATCCTCAGCGGTTGCACGGTCATTCACACGAAGATAGCAGTACCGGTAGATCTTGCTGTATTTTTCTTTTAAGTCAATTGACACGTTTTTCCTCCCCTCATAAACAATAACGAATGAGATCGCCGGAATGTGCGGCCTTTGATGTAAATTATTTGTGAACTTATTAAAATAAATGATATTTCAGACCAGCAAAAGACCTTCTGAAATAATGATAATCGCAATAATATACTACAATTATACATTTTTTCAGAAGGCCTGTCAATATTATACTATACCCAGATTCTCACGCAGTACAGCCCTGGCTTTCTTTCTGTCCAGAACTCCGAAGGCAAACACCAATAACATGAGTATCATAGTGAGGATAAGACCAACTCCGGGACTTATCTTCGTTGAATGATTCAGCGTGTCATCACTTCCGATAGCCTTTATGATAAGGAAGAACAAGCTGTACACCACAAGCGTGCCTAATGCGAGGGTGCCGTAGCCTCTTCTCAGCAGCAGCGCTGCCATCATAAAGACGAAGCCCAGCGAAAGTATCAGCAGCGTTACCAG